>CAMWUU010000103.1 GCA_947177515.1 uncultured Lachnospiraceae bacterium | reverse complement strand
GCAGGAAGCCGTCCAAAGAGCGGCGATATGGCAACCGGATGGAATGGCGAAGCATGCCCTTTTGTAATAAAAAATAAAGGATCAACACAATATGAATCGAATTGATTATCAATCCGATCCCCGTTTTTCAGGGATCAAACCATTTGAACAGAAAGTATGGCTGGCATCGCCAACCATGCATGGGGAGGAACAGAAATATGTGGATAAAGCCATACGGACAAACTGGGTTTCCACGGTTGGAGAAAATATCGATGAGGTGGAGCGTATCACAGCAGGTATAATTGGTAGGAACTGTGCAGTAGCACTTTCTTCTGGAACAGCGGCACTTCATCTGGGCATTCGGCTTTGTGGGGAAAAACTTTATGGACAGGCGAAGCTGGGGCAGGGGGTTCTTAAAGGACATAAGGTTTTCTGTTCTGATTTGACTTTTGATGCAACAGTGAACCCAGTGGCTTATGAGGGTGGAGAGGCTATCTTTATTGATACAGAATATGAAACCTGGAACATGGATCCAGAAGCACTTGAAAAAGCCTTTTTACTTTATCCAGATGTACAGCTTGTGGTAATGGCTCATTTGTATGGAACACCGGGGAAAATAGAGCAGATTAAAAAAATCTGTGACACACATGGGGCTTTGCTTGTTGAAGACGCGGCGGAGTCTTTTGGTGCTACTTATCAGGGTGTACAGACTGGGGTGTTTGGGACGGTATCTGCAATATCGTTTAACGGGAATAAAATAATAACTGGCTCTTCCGGTGGAATGCTCCTTATGGACTCACAAAAGGATGCGGACAGAGTCCGGAAATGGTCGACACAAAGCAGGGAGAACGCCGCATGGTACCAGCATGAGGAATTAGGATTCAATTATCGCATGAGCAATCTGATTGCAGGTGTGGTACGTGGACAGCTAATGCACCTAGAGGAGCATATTGCCCAGAAAAAGATGGTTTATCAGGAATACCGTCAAAGATTCCAGAAGTTGGGATTACCAGTACAGATGAATCCGTTTGATAAGTTAAATAGTAAGCCCAATCACTGGTTGAGCTGCTTGTTGCTTGAGCCGGATGTAATTTGCAGGCAGGTGCGAGGGGAACGGGAAAGTCTTTATATAAGTGAACGTGGGAAATCTTGCCCAACGGAGATCCTAGAAGCGCTTGCAGCATTTGGAGCAGAAGGCAGACCAATCTGGAAACCGATGCACTTACAGCCAATCTACCGTATGAATGCGTTTGTGACAAAGGATGGAAGCGGCCGGGGAAGAAGTAATGCATATGTGGCAGGAGAGAGCAGTGGCGATGTGGGGGCGGATCTTTTTGAAAGAGGACTGTGCTTGCCAAGTGATAATAAAATGACGGAGGAAGTGATAGGGCAGGTAGTGCAAATTGTGGAACGATGTTTTGGGAGAAGATAGAAAGATAAACTTCTCTAATTGGAATGTAGATTGATTAGATGATCCATATGGAGATAGTAGAAGAAGTTATGTCCCGCAAAGAGCAGGTTTTACTTGCGTTTGGGGTGGAAGGTAGTAAAGGCATGGAAACAGGACATTTCCTATAAAAAGGCTGGAAAATATACATAGAAGTTTATAAAACGTATCCAATTAGAAAGGAAGGTAAAAATCATGCGAAATAATGCAGTAAAAGGAAATAATTTGTCGAATACAAGTCGGAAAAGAATACGAAACTTAGAAATTAAGCGTTGTATAGACATTATTGGAAGTGGGGTTGGTTTGGTCATATTATCCCCGCTTTTTCTCCTCACTGCATTCCTGATCAAAACCACCTCCAAAGGACCCGTGTTTTTTCGGCAAGAACGTCTTGGATATCATGGAAAGATATTCCGGATTATGAAATTTCGGACTATGGTTGTGGGGGCAGAACAGTTAGGGGATGGTCTGAAAGTGAAAGATGAGCATGATGCACGTATCACATATATTGGGCGTTTTATTAGAAAGACGAGCCTAGATGAGTTGCCACAACTCGTCAACGTGCTGAAAGGGGATATGTCCCTTGTCGGACCAAGACCGCCAGCTACATATTATCCATATCCTGGTTATGGTGCTTATCCCAAAACGGCAAAATGCAGGTTTGCGATGCGTCCGGGAATGACGGGGCTTGCCCAGGTAAAGGTAAGGAATTCTGCCACATGGGAGGAGCGAATTCGGTATGATGTAGAATATGTGAGAAAATTTAATGTTTTGCTTGACATCCAAATACTGTTTGCGACAGTGGCGGTTGTTCTAGGAAGTAAGGATATCTATGCAGGTAGATAAGCGTGATGTATGTATTAGGAAGGGCAGAAAATATTAAAGTGTGCGGTATGGATATTGGTGTTATGCAGGGGAAAAGGCTGCGGCTACGGCCAATCGAGAGGAAGGACTTGCCAAAACTCAATCAATGGAAAAATGATGAAGCTGTGTATAAAAACTTAGGCGGTGGTTTTTTGCCAGTTTCTGTGGATATCCAGGAAAAATGGATGGACAGCCTGATGGATACAACTGGCAACAATAAGCGTTTCATCATTGGAACAAATGATGGGGAGGCAGTTGGAATGGTCGGGCTGTATAACATTGCATGGGTGCACCGAACGTGTGAGCTAGGGATATTCATTGGGTCGGCGGACGAGCGTGGCAGGGGTTACGGGAAGGAGGCATACCTGTTGCTTGAAGGTTTTGCTAGAAGATACTTGAATTTGCGGAAAATCAAAGCCTATGTGGTAGCGGACAATGTAGCCGCTTTAAGGATGTATGAAAAATTACAGTTTTGTAAAGTGGGGGAATTCCTAGAGGAAAGGTATGTTGATGGAGAATATAAATCAGTTATGATAATGGAAAAATTTATTGGTGGAGAGGCATAGCCAAATAAAATTAATGTTAAGAACTTACCTACTTGTTCTCCTATGGGTGTGGGAGGTGGTATAGAATGAATGTATCAATCCGAAAATTTACAAAAGATGACATTGGGAACAAGCTCCTTTGGATCAATGCTCCCGCGAATCATCAATTTCTTCATTATGACCTCCCTTTGGAATATGAAAAAAACCACGGTTGCTTTGATTGGTCTGGTATCCGTTGATGGGAAGAATCAAAAGGCAGAATATTATGTGACAAATGGTAGTCGGATAAGGATGAAAATAAAGCGGAGGCAGTGGAAAGATGAATGTTTTGATCCTAAGCGTTGGGACACGCAATAAGCTCATTAGATATTTTGTAAAGGCAATGGATGGTAAAGGCAGGGTTATTGCTACAGACATGTGCCGTTTGGCACCTGCCCTTTATGAAGCGGATGGGTATTATATTGTCCCAGGGATGGATTCGCCAGAATATTTGGATGTGCTTTTTGGTATCTGTCAAAAAGAGGGGATCACTGGCATTCTTTCGTTGATCGACCCGGAACTTTCCTTGTTGGCAAGAAATGCACACAGGTTTCAGGCTATGGGGGTGACAGTAATTGGTTCACCTTACAAGCAGTGTGAACTGGCGCTTGACAAGTTTAAAATGTACGAGTGGTTACAGGATCATGGATATCGTTGTGCAAAATCCTATAGGAACCAAAAGAAATTTTACAGGGATGTGGAGGAAGGAAAGATTATATATCCAGTCTTTGTTAAACCAGCGAAGGGGAGCGCGAGTATCGCAGTTTCTAAGGTATATGATAAGGAAATGTTAGATTTGCTTTTTATGAATGGCGGGGAGTTGATGGTACAGGAATTCCTTGATGGGCAGGAGATTGGGGCGGATGTCTACGTGGACATGCTTTCCCATAAGGTAGTTTCCATTTTTACAAAGAAAAAGCTTAAGATGAGGGCAGGTGAAACGGACAAAGCCGTTTCGTTCAAGGACAGTAAACTGTTTGGGTTGATCGAAAGGTTTGTTGCAGAGGCGGGATTTTTAGCTGCAATAGATATTGACCTGTTTGAAGTTGGTGGGGAGTATTATATCTCCGAAATAAATCCAAGATTTGGAGGGGGATATCCACATGCATATGCATGCGGAGTGGATCATGTAGGAATGGTTGCAAAGAATCTTGCAGGTAGGGCGAATGAAAAGGTAATCGGGGACTATGAGGATGGGGTTTATATGATGAAGTTTAACGAGCTTTGTATACGGCAATTTAACCGGCCGTCCAAAAAGGAAGATGCCCACATAGTCAGCAAATTTGGGGAGGGAAGGACAGAAAAGGAGGAGGGATAAAAGGCAATGTTGGCACTCTTCCCCTTCTGGGTTATTAGAGGGTGGGTGCATCAAGCGTTGGGAACAATGTCTATATGGAAACAGCCTGAGGTGGAGGATTTATGAAAATCTTATATGTGACAACAAGTGGGGGGACGATGAATTTTTTTAAATCTTTCCTTCATGAATTGATTAGTAAGGGAGATTCGGTAGATATAGCAACAAATGAAACAATATCCTTGGTTCCGGAATGTTATAGAGAATGGGGCTGTAAGGTATATCCGATCAGTTGTACACGTTCTGTTTTTTGTAGTGGTAACTTAAAGGCAATAAAAGAATTAAAGAAACTGGTAACAAGGAACAGGTATGATCTCGTACATTGCCATACGCCGATTGCGGCAGCATGTACGAGGGTTGCTTGCCAGGAATGGAGGAAGAAAGGGGGGAAGGTAATTTATACCGCACATGGATTCCACTTTTTTAGAGGAGCACCGTTGAAGAACTGGCTGCTTTATTATCCAGTAGAAAAATTCCTGTCACACTGGACGGATTGCCTGATCACAATTAATAGGGAAGATTATAAAAGGGCAAAAAGAAAGTTGCATACAAAACAGACAGAATATGTACCTGGTGTCGGAATTGACTTGGAGAAATTTCATATTCCCGAATTTGTTAAAAATTCGGATGGAATCCTTATCCCATACCCAGTCTGGCGGGAAGGAAAACGTAATGAATTAGGGTTAGGAAAAGATGATATTGTGATTATCAGTGTGGGGGAACTGAATTCAAATAAAAATCACAAGACCATGGTCAAGGTAGTGGCGGAGCTGAAAAATGAAAGGGTGAAGTATCTGATTTGTGGTCAAGGTAGACTGAGGGATGGACTGGGAAAACTGGTTAAAAAACTTGGTCTGGAAAAACAGGTTTTCCTGCTGGGTTTCCGCGACGATATTCGGGAGCTTTTGTGGGCTGGCGACTTGTTTGCTTTCCCGTCAAGAAGGGAGGGACTGCCAGTAGCTTTGATGGAGGCGATGGCGAGTGGGATGCCATGCATTGCGGGGGATATACGGGGGAATCAAGATTTGTTCTCGAATGGAAAGGAAGGATATTTGCTTCCGGTGGACAGGGTGAAAGTATGGAAGGAAAAAATCCAGTGTTGCATACGGAACCTGGAAGAAGAAAGGAACATAGCAAAAAAAGATATCACGGGGATGGAAATATTCTCAGCAAGTAAGATAGAAGACAGGATGAAAAAAATATATCATATGTTATAGGTGTTGATATTTTGGGAAAGAGTGCTTGTTTGTAGGCTTATATGGAAAAGGGAGCGACTAGGAAATGAGGATTATACATATACTCAGTTCAAATAAATTTTCTGGAGCTGAGAGGGTTGCGATTCAGATTATCCAGTATCTTGGAAGACAGGGGGTTGATGCATGGTATATTTCAGTCCGAGGGAAAATTGAGGAACGGTTAAAAAAAGAAAAGATCAGTTACTATCTTGCTGAAAAAATGAATTTGGATAATATAAAAAAGATTGTGAAAAAACTGAAGCCAGACATCATCCACGCACATGATTATCGAGCAAGCATTATATGTGCATTCTCAACAAATATCCCTGTTCTTTCACACTTGCATAACAACTCTCCCTGGATTAAAAAATATGGTCTGTATTCATGGATATATGCTGCTTCTTCGGTTCGCTACAAAAAAATCTTATTGGTATCCAATGCGATTTTAAAGGAATATGTATTCTCAAAACAGATCACAAATAAATGCAGGGTTATCGGAAACCCTGTCCGAATCGGGGAAATTGTAAAAAAGGGGAAGGAAAACGTAGTGGAGGAGGAATACGATATTATTTTTGTGGGCAGACTGACCCCTTCCAAAAATCCTATCCTTTTATTGGAGGTAATGTATGAAATAAAAAAATATGATCCAGGAATCCGGTTGTGTATTGTGGGAACAGGGGAACTTTTGGAGAAGAGCAAGGAAACGTGCCGGAAGCTTGGACTTGAGAAAAATGTGGTGTGGAAAGGGTTTGTGGAAAATCCATTTCCATATATGGTTCGAGCCAAAATTTTTTTACTCCCTTCGTCCTGGGAGGGATTTGGACTTGCCGCAGTGGAGGCACTGGCGCTTGGAAAGCCAGTAGTCTGCAGAAATGTCGGAGGTTTAAATAACATCGTAAATGAAAGATGTGGCTTTCTTTGTGAAGGAAAAGAAGAATTGGTTGAAGCCTGCAGGAAGCTTTTGGGGGACAGGGAGCTTTATAAAAGGATGGCAGAAATGGCATTGTCAAGAGCAGAGGAAATGGATAATGATAGGAGTTATATGGAAGGCTTGTGGGAGATCTACCAGGAAATCTGCATGGAGCATTAGTAAAAAGAAAATTGGGTTTTTATAGAATGGTTGGTGGAGGAATGAAAGACCTTACTAAAAAAGAAAAAAGATGCATAGCGGGCATTGTAGTTCTGTATGGAATGTATGATTTCTCAGTTCTTCTGGTGGATTTATTCGGTATTATGGTGCAGGTTATGATGGGATTCATTTGTTTTGTCCTGCTTTGTTTTATCACAACAAAGTGCATGAATATGAAGGTACAGAATATTTTTATATTTCTGTTAATTGCATCAATCAACTCTTCCTATTACAGTATGATTGGCGTACCATACAACCGCCTGCCGTTGACCTGGTTTTTGTTGGCATCCGTTATGATTATTTTTCTCTGCCATTTAAAAATTCAGAGAAACTTGGCACTGCTTGCGGCAGTGTTACTGTTAGTTTTTTTTGCCTTTAGTATAGTATATTTGAGAAACCAAAATCTTGCCGGTGCAGTTAACCAGGGCATTAACTTGTTTGTATTCCTGTTAATGCTTTCCTGTGCGAAACAGCTTAGGCGCGTGTGTGATGTGAGGACGGGAAGCTGTGCGCAGATAATCTATCTCGGAAGTGTTTTCATGTTTTCTCTTATGGTTGTGTTACAAAAATACTTGTGTGAGAACAGGGGGCTTGATATTGGGCATATTGGGAAATATGCGATGCGTACATCTTATGCTGCTACATTCTATGACTTTAGTTTTGCAACACTATATGTTGCAAGTGGGTTTTGTATGTTATTTGCTGGGATATGTTATAAAATACGTCTTCTTTCATGGAACAATTCCCTCATCCTTATGGGAGTCTACATATATGCGGTTTTGATAATTAATGCGAGAACGGGGTTAGTAGCTCTGGTTTTGGCAGTATTCCTTATGTTTGTTTATCTGATTATAAAAAGGAAACGTGCCCAGATATTGGTGGTCGGGATTTGTACGGTTCCGGTTGTTTTGCTATTGCTATTGTTTATGTCATCAAGAAGAGAAGGAATGTTTAGCAGTTCAGGGAGGATTGATGGATATATTGCAGGGTTGAAATGTTTTATGGAGCATTTTTGGATTGGAAATGGTTTTGGTATCCAAAATTATGGACTGACTATACCGCACAATTTGATTGTACAGTATTTGGCACAGTTTGGCATTATTGGGTTCTCGATTATCCTGATTGGGATGTACCCGGTTTTGAAAAAGATTCTCCTTGATAAGGAGAGTATCATAAGATGGACAGTTATGACCGTGGTTATCGGATCAATGTTTATCCCAGATATTGTTAGTTCACATTATTTGACTGTTGTTATTGTACTTGCATTCTGTGAAACACACAAAAAGCTTCAGCAGCCCGTTCAGACTATTGAGGAAAAGGCGAAGAGATGAAAATATGAGTTTTTTCATTTTATGGGATGTGGGAATTGTATTTTGGGATATAGAAAAGAATGATTGTAATGACAAAGGTGATTAATATAAGGTAAAATAAGGGAGATATATATGTTAAAATTCAGTGTTATTGTTCCAGTATATAATGTGGAAAAATACCTGAGAACCTGTGTTGACAGTATTTTGTGTCAAAACATTCCCGCAGAGGAATATGAGGTTATTCTGATCAACGATGGTTCAACGGATAACAGTGGGGTGATCTGTGAAGAGTATGAAAAGCGCTTTCCAAATATTATTTTATTTAGCCAAAAAAATAAAGGACCATCCGCAACAAGAAATCGTGGTCTGAAAATTGCAAAAGGAAAGTACATTATTTTTGTGGATTCGGATGATCATGTCCAAAAGGATACATTTTCTGTTATATTTCAGGAGATGGAAAAAGGTAAATTGGATGCATTACTGGTAAACAGCGATACACGTACAAAAAATGGGAAATTGGTATCTGTTCTGAAACCGGGAAGATTTAAGCCAGGAGAAGTAACAGATAGTACGGATTATATTTTGAGGCATGGTTTTCGTGTTCCTGTCATGGTATGGCATTATGTTTACAGGCGGGATTTTTTGAAGAAGGAAGGGCTGATTTTTGCAGAGGGATTGCTTCATGAAGACCAGGAGTGGATTGCACATTGGTTTCCACTTTGTAAGAGGATTGGATATCTGGATGTCGTCTTTTATCATTATATATTGTCCGATGTTTCGATCATGAGAAATAAAAATCTTAAGAAGTGCTTTGATTTATTTAAAATTTTTGAATTGATTCAGAGTGATGCAGAAGAATACAGGAAAAAAGGAAAAGTGGAGGTATATCATGTATTGAAACGCTATGCAGGGAGTATGATGTGGTTAAGCCTCCGGGGTTGTGTAGCACAGGGGTTCCATATAAAACAATTGATTGTTTCAGAAGAAATACGGAAGCAAATGTTAAAATATGGTTATCCTGACAGAAGGCATCGTTTTTTTCTTTTTCTGATCTGGATGAGAGCGTACCAATTGACAGAAATTTTAATAAGATTGGTGATTCGAGTGAGGGGGAGATAGGAATGAATATAGCAATTGTACCATGGGGGGAAGGAGCTTTGGGGAACCAGATGTTCCGGGAAAAAAGAGATAAAACTCATCCACATGATAATAATGTGCAATGGTTGGAAAGTAATGACTGGGTTCGTCTTTGGTTTAAGGAGAGAAAACATCGGTACGAAACCATTGATCAGTATAAAGACTGGGAGGAGATTGATTATATTTTGGTCTATGCGGGCGGCATACACAAAAGGTATGTTTCAAAGTTCCTGAAGATGGGTTATGAAAACAAGCTGATCTATTTGGCGATAGAACCTGAGATTGGGTATAAGGAACATAGAAAGGAACAGATGCCGAAATTACTGAAATATTATAAGTATATCCTGACGTGGAATAAGGAAGCGGCAGATGGTAAAAGAATCTTTCAGGCGGATCATTACTGTGTATTAAAATACCGGGAGGGGGGGTTCCATTTTCTAAAAGAAAGCTTCTGGTGGCGATTTATACTGCCCATGGCAGGGGATATGGAGAAAAAGAACTATATACGGAGCGGAACAGGATTTTTCAGTGTTATGAAAAACACGAAGGGCATTTTGACCTATACGGGGCAGGATGGGTAGGATATCGAAATTACAGGGGGATTGCGGGGAATAAAGCAGAGGTTTACTGTAATTATCGTTTTGCGGTTGCCCTTGAAAATATGAAGGACGGAAAGGGGTATGTAACAGAAAAAATATATGACTGTATCTGTAACGGGGTAGTACCTATTTATTATGGTGCCAGTGATATACGGGAATATGTTCCGGAGGATGTTTTTATTGATTATGGTCAGTTCCAGAATCCGGATGAACTTTGGGATTTTCTGGAGAAGATGCAGGAAGATGTATGGTTAAGTTATTTGGATGCGGCACGGCGCTATCTTGCATCGGATCAGGCGAAGCTGGTGGATCCGGGGAGATATTGTAATCAATTGGAAAAGCTTATGTTAACGGATCCTGCTGCGGACATCCGGTGCAGGTGGATTGATAGAATATTATTTTCGTTCCAGTCAGGTATGCATAGAATCATGCTGAAACTCTGGATGAAGATTAGAAAAAACAGGGTAGTACGTAATCTGTGGTATAAACTGAAAAAGATTTTGTGAAAGTGTTGTCCAAGGTGTGTGAA
>CAMWUU010000102.1 GCA_947177515.1 uncultured Lachnospiraceae bacterium | reverse complement strand
GAATATGTATTTCCGGGCGAGGGTGACGGTTATTATGAGGTTTATGACCGGACGGATCCCCTCAATGTTTACGGGGCTTCTAAACGCGATGCGGAACTGGCGCTGATCGGCTGTATGACGCAGTATTTTATTGTCCGGATTTCCTGTGGTTTCGGGAAGAATGGAAATAATTTTGTAAAGACGATGTTAAAATTTGGAAGGGAGAAGGAGGAAATACGTGTAGTCTGCGACCAGATAGGATCACCAACCTATACAAAGGATTTGGCAAAACTGCTCTGTGACATGATTGTAACAGAAAAATATGGGATTTATCATGCGACAAATGAAGGGGTGTGCAGTTTTGCAGGACTGGCAGAGGAAATCATGCTACAGGCAGGGCTTCCAGCAAAGATTGTACGGATTACTTCTGAGGAATATCCCTCCCCGGTTATAAGGCCGAAAAATTCGCGCCTATCCAAAGCATCCCTGGATCAGGCGGGTTTTTCCCGTTTACCAGGGTGGAAGGATGCGTTGCGGCGCTATTTGGAAGAAATCAAGGGGCAATATTAACTATTACACAAATATTTTGTGCGTGGTTTATGGACTGATATGGTATGATAATAATATGTATCGCGTGGATCAAGGAAAGAGGCAGTAACAGGCGGGAAAGAGCCAGCTTTTATGCTTTTTAACCGGTCTGCGGGGTGTGTTAGAAGATTTTGGCACACTCTGGAAATTAAAAAACTGTTCTGTAAGATTATGGAAATTTTTTTTTAATAGCCCGGTATAAATAAATATTTCGAAGGAAATAAAATGTATTGTACTGTATGGGGGAAGATGATCCGTCAGTTGCGGGAGGAACAGAATATATCCTTAGAGAAGCTTGCGCGCGGTTTTTGCTCCAAGCAAGCGCTAAGCAATATGGAGCGGGGGGATGTAGAGATGGACAAGCTGCTGATGGATCTGATACTGCAGCGGCTCGGGAAGTCCACGGATCGGCAGGAGCCGATATTGTCATGGGAAACCTATCATTTGGAGGAAACCATTGATTGTCTGGAACAGAGTATCTGGCAGGGAGAATTAGAAAAGGCGGGAAGATGCAGGGATGAGTTTTTGCGTCTGATCGTGCGGGGAAAAAACCGGGCAGCCGGGGAATATGTCCGTTTAGACAAAGGAATGAAACGGCATCCGGACAGTGGATGGGGAGTACCATTTAAGCTGGACCGGGTACGCGAGATGTACTGGCACCGCCTTCACGCGCAATGGGCGTACTGGATTGATAAGGATGAGGCAACCGCTATGGGTGAACTGTTCGCAGCAACCGAACTAACAATGCCGGGCTGGTCAAAACAGAAACTGGAGCATTATGCAGTTTCGACAGTGGAAATGGAAAATCTGTTGGCACTTGCAAGGTTAGAATTGACTAGGCGCGCTAAGGAGTACGGGAAGCTTTTTTCCGTACAAAGCAAACAATCCTGCCAAGAGCACTGGATTCTGCCGGAGAGTACATTTGTTCTGCGTGATAGGGAAAAAGGAAGAAAGGTGTTTACTGTATATACCTTTTTGAAAGAGTGTATGGAGTATATCCGCAATGCTTTTACGGACGGTCAGGAGAGGGCAAAGATATTTGCAAAATGTGCATGGCTGCTTTCCTGTATGGAGGAGGAACAGGGGAATTTGCCCGAGGCATGCAGATTATGTGAGGAGGCGGTGGAAGGGCTGCGCAACTATGGTATGTCCGCGTTCTTAGTGCCGGTACTAAAGAAGCTTACTGCCTGTTATAAACGGGCATCTGAGTTTAGTGGGCGGGCTTTTGCGGCGGGCAGGGTACTGGCTTATCCGTGGCAGAGGGACTGGAAGAGGCTTATAGCGCGAAACGGGCGTTATCTTACTGCCCTGCGCCATGTATATGAACGCTGTGGTCTTTCCTTTAATAAAGGTGTTTCGATTTTTGAAAAAAGTTACCAGAAGTTTTACCATCTGGATTATGAGCTGATTCACGGGGAACGGCTGGTGCGGGGGATGACACGTGAGAAGATGTCGGAGGGGATTTACCAGAGCGGTAAGACTCTAGGAGGGCTTGAAGCGGGAAAAAAAGGGATCCACAAAAAAAAGTTCAATATGCTGATGGGACAGATTTCCATGGAAAAAGAGAGGTATAATACATTTATTGTTTCTGATTCCTATGCAGTGCTTGAGTTGAGGGAGGAACTTGACCAATGTATGGGAAGGAAGGAGTATGAGAGAGCCGGGGAATTGTTCCGTGAGCTTGAAACAAAATTGGATACGGGCAATGCAGAGAACATACGTATCCTTCTGCATTTGCGCTGGCTTTTGGAATTTTGCAAGGATGGGGCAGCCTGTCAGGAGATGCTTAAGAAATGCTGGCTGCTGCTAGGGAGAACCTATCATATTGCAAAGGGTGTGGAAACGGATGGTATCCCGAACCGCAAACTGTTAAGGGAAAGAATGTTTTACCGTGCACCGATGCGGGCAGAGGCGGGCATTATTAATCAGATCGCGCTGCTGCTGCAGGGGCTTGGGTATACGGAAGAAGCGCAAGAAGTTTATAAGGCATTGATTGAAAGCATGAAAAAGAGTGATGTGGCGGCTTGTTACCGTTACGGACTCTATGCCCTGCCGTTCGAAAACCTTGCAAAATGTCTGCGTTCTGCAGAACTATGCCAAGAGGCGCTCCGCTTTGAACTTGCATGTGGAAAGTTGAACTTGCTCGGTTTTTCCATGATGGTTTGGGCATGTGCAATAGAGGATGACAGCCCAGACAGGGCGGAGAGCCGTGAAATGATTTTAGATGCGTACTATCTGTGTGAGCTGTCAAAAAATTATAAGTATAGAGAAGAAATAAAAAAGTATCATAATGATTTATTTGGTTCAATGGAGTTGGATTAACATAGCATATCCATATTATTAAGCGGGCTTTTTTTGGTGCTGCCCTTTCTGTCAAGACCGGTCATATAATATTTTGAAGCTGCAGCCCGGCAAGATGCTGCCCTGTAAGAACACAGGAACATAGAAGCTAAAAGAGTGGCAAGAAAAAGGAAAGGATGGGAAAAAACATAAAGATTGCCAGTGATCTAGCCCGTTTCTTATGACAGGGAACCTCCTCATTGTGATGAAACCAGTATAACGGGAGAGGGGACGAAAGAAAACCTCTTTTGGCTTGAATTTTTTTTTGATTTGTCAAGCGAAAATGCAGGTGCGCAAAGCCCCTAAAATAGGGGCTTTGCAGCATCGGGGATATGGAAGAGTGAAAAGATGTCCTGAATAAGTGAAGTAAATTGTACCTACAGAAGGGAATCCGTGCCTGTAAAGTCGGGTGGAGTGTCCCCATCCGGGAAGTCCTCCCCCATGTCCGGAAGAGCCGGCGGGTTTTCCCCATCCGGGAAGCCTTCCTCCCCCATGTCCGGAAGAGCCGGTGGGTTTTCCCCATCCGGGAAGCCCTCCTTTCCCATGTCCGGAAGAGCCGGTGGGTTTTCGCCATCCGGGAAGCCTTCCTTTCCCATGTCCGGAAGAGCTGGCGGGTTTTCCCCATCCGGAGAAGCTTTTTTATCCCTGTCGTTAAAGCCTTCCCGGTCAGGTTTCCTGCCGTCGTTTTTGTCCGGGCGGTTAAAGCCGCCGTGGAATCCGCCCATACCCTGGGATGTACCGTAGGTGGTTTCTTCCATTACCACCTCTGTTGTTTCTTCCCCGGTTTCGATGGTGTAGCTGCTTCCCTTTACGATGGAAGGATCGCTGATTACAATGGAGCGGAAGGACTTCAGGGAAGTGTAGGAAACCAGTGGATTACCGGAAGCATCCAGCAGCCTTATGTTTGTGCCAGCCGGGTGGGTGGACGATGTGGTTATAAGGATGCAGCCCTGTGTGGAGGAGGAATCAAAGGTTTCTGCCATCTCTGCTGCACCGAGGGCGATAACCGTGCCGCCGCTTATCAGTGCCGTCCCGTTTTTGTCGATGGCACCGTTGCCGCCGTTACTTGGTCCGTCCACATAGACTGTGCCACCCGTTACAGTAAGGTCGCCATTTGAATCAATCCCATCACCGTTTGCATCAATGTTGATCTGTCCGCCACAGATCAGGATATATACACCCTCCTGCGAAGAAAATTGATCCATCCCACGCAGGGTACCGCTCCCATCCCTGCCGCCGGCAGCATTAATCCCATCATCTTCTGAGCGCAGGGTAATATTGCCACCGGAAATCTCAACGCTTTTTCCTTCAAGACCTTCGTAACTTTGAGTGATTGTAATGGTACCATCCTGGATGGTCAGGGCACCGTCCGCATGGATCCCATCGTCACCGGTTGCAAGTGTGAAGCTTCCATTTGCAATGCAGAGATCCGAATTAGAATGAAGCGCGTCATCTGCGGAATCTATATGGAAATTTCCTGCGGTGACGGTTAGGGTGCCATTTGATTTAATGCCTTTTGTACTTACGGTATCTGTATTTCCAGCAGAGGAAGTTTCTGGGCTGTTTCTATTTCCAAAAGGCCAGGAAGCTACATTGGCATCCTTATTTTCAGAAGTGATAGTGGAAAGATCCCCGGCGCTTAGGGTAAAATCGCCACCGTTGATGGTAAGGGAACCGGAGGCATCCATACCATCACCGTCTGCGGTGATCATAAAGCTGCCGTCCTCAATATGGAGAAATCCTTTTTCTGTATCTTCCGTATTATCCGCATGCAGTCCGTCCTTCCCGGAGGTAATGGTAAAATTGCCATCTGCGATTCGGATACTGTCTTTTCCGGTCAAACCATGGGATGCTGCGGTAATTACATAGGTGCCGCCCGTTACCACCAGGTCATTTTTTGAAACGATCCCATGACCTGCCTTTGCATGGATGGTAAGGGAACCAGTGCCGTTTAATGTGAGGTCATCTTTGGAAAAAATTACGGAATCAATGTTATTTTCATCGATCGCAATGTAGGAATCGCCGCCGGAAAGAATGTTTTGTGTGCCATCTGCAAGGGTAACGAAAACTTTGTCCGCACTCCTAACATAGAGGGCGGCGGAATCCTCATTGTGGATGGAAACACCGGAAAGGATAAGCTGGACTTTGCTGTTTTTATCCACGTCCACTATAATCATGCCATCATCAAGAGTGCCGGAGAGCACATAGGTGCCTTCGCGGGTAATTTTAACTGTGCTGCCATCAAGGGTAACATACGGTGAGTTACAGGAGGCGGACGAACCGGTCAGTAAGATTTCGACCGACGAATCTGCACTGTATTCTGTGCGGTAGTCGCGGTCAGTAAATAGGTCGGATACAATAGGAGTTGCGTTGGTTTCATTTTTGTTTCCTTCCGTCTGGTTTTCCAAAGGACTGTTTTTTTGCGAATCCGCAGGAGTGGCCGGTTCATTTTTTCCTGCACCGCATCCGGAAAAAAACAGGGTAGCGCAAATAAATGCAGCAAATATTTTTTTTCTCATGGCATCCTCTTTTCTGCGGGATAAAACCGATTTGCCCGCTGTTATTTTAGGTATAGTTTATCAGGGGAGAATGTAGGGAATATGATAAAAATGTGAAAAAACTGTGTGGGATGGCAATAAGGATGGGGAATAAAAAAGTGATAAACGGGAGAAAAAAATGCCGCCAACCTAAAGGTCGGCGGCACGGTAAGTTTTATATGTCCTCCTCATCATATCCGTACATTTCGTCAAATTCCTCGGAATCAAGCCACTCATCAAATGCATCGGAAACGCGCTCGAATTCGTCATCATCCTCAATGTTGATCAGTTCTGGTTCCCCGTTTGTTTCCATAAACCTATAGAGGTATACCTCACCTTCTTCTTCGGAATCCTGTGGTAAAAGTGCAATATATTGTTTTTCGTCACAGGAAAAGATGGTGATTACATCACAGACAATTTCGGTATCATCGTCAAGTGTAAGGGTTACGGTGTCATTTTCTTCATTGTTCAATAGTTCGTCGCTCATATTCTCCCTCATTTCTGCAAGGTGGGGCGATATCCTGCTAGATATTTGGAAACTGCCCCGCCCTGGCTTTTTGCACATGTCCGGTTTTGTGTCCGAAAAATCATTTTCTTTGCATATTCCGGGCGTGGATCTTATAAGATTGTTTTTAGCTCCACCATAGCCAGGCAACCATTTGGCGGTAAGACGATGGTCGTATGGATGCTTGGGGATTAGTCAATCGCCCTGTTGGATCTATATACCGTTATCCATGTCCGTGTATAAGCAGATTATACCAGAAAGTATAGGGAATGGCAACGGTTAGTTTTGTGGTCTTAATCCATTCTTGGATGCAAATGGGAGTGTGTCGTTATTGTGTGGTGTCATCTTTGTGGAAAGGAAAGCTGGAATAAAAGAAATGTAAGATCAAAAATTTCTCTTGAAAAAAGGTGTGCAGGATACTAATATATAGGTAGTTTTATTTTTGAAATCCAAAAGAAAGAGGGAAAAGTATGTTAGAGATCAGAATTGAGAAAACAACAAACCCGAAGCCACTTCCGGCGGCGGACAATCCATTGAAGTTCGGCACGATCTTTACCGACCATATGTTCATTATGAATTATGAAACTAAAAAGGGCTGGCATGATGCGCGCATTGTGCCATATCAACCGCTGGAACTTGATCCGTCCGCTATGGTGTTCCATTATGGACAGGAGATGTTTGAGGGGTTAAAGGCGTACAAATCCGCGGATGGGCGTGTGCTCTTGTTCCGTCCGGACATGAATGCAAAGCGCACGAACCATACGAACAGCCGTCTATGTATCCCACAGATTCCGGAAGAAGATTTCGTGGACGCGGTTAAAGCCATTGTAAAGATTGACGAAGCATGGATCCCGACAAAACCGGATACTTCGCTCTATATCCGCCCGTTTATTATTGCGACCGACCCGTTCCTTGGAGTGCGCCCATCGGATACCTACCTGTTTATCATTATTCTTTCCCCTGTTGGACCTTATTATCCGGAAGGACTTGATCCGGTAAAGATCTGGATTGAGGATGATTATGTGCGTGCTGTCCGCGGAGGGATTGGGGAAGCGAAAACCGGCGGCAATTATGTTGCTTCCATGGCAGCACAGTTAAAAGCACATGAGGAGGGATATTCCCAGGTGCTCTGGCTGGATGGCGTGGAACGCAAATATATTGAGGAAGTCGGCGCGATGAATATCTTCTTTAAAATTAACAAAACGGTTATTACTCCGATGTTAAATGGCAGTATTCTCCCGGGAATTACCAGGGATTCCGTAATTGCCCTGTGTGGCGAATGGGGGATCCCGGTAGAGGAACGCAAGGTATCGGTGGAGGAATTATACGAGGCGGCAAAGGACGGTTCCATGGAGGAAGTCTTTGGCACTGGCACTGCGGCGGTAATCTCCCCGGTCAGCCACCTGCGTTTTAAGGATCATGTGTTAAAGGTAAAGGACGGTGGGATCGGTGAGCTTTCCAGGAAACTCTATGATACTGTGTCGGGCTTGCAGCGCGGACAGATTAAGGATACTAGGGGCTGGGTGGTGGAGGTTAAATAAATCGTCACTTTCTGTCAAAAACCGCAAAAAATGCCTTTTTTTAAAAAAAAGTCTGGACTAATTCAATATTTTATGAGAAAATAAGATGAATGCAGCCGGGGCTTAGCAAATTTTAAAGTCCCGGTTACAAATATGGAATGATTGAAAGGAGTTTCAACATGATTTATTCACGCGAAGTAGAAAACATGTGTACCGTAGCACAGGGTGTCCATCATGGTGCTGCGCCGATTCCGGAAGAGGCGAAATGGGTACAGTCCAAAGAAGTGAAGGATATTTCCGGCCTGACACATGGCGTGGGCTGGTGTGCGCCGCAGCAGGGTGCCTGCAAACTGACGCTCAATGTTAAGGAGGGGATCATCCAGGAGGCGCTCGTTGAAACGATTGGTTGCTCCGGTATGACACATTCCGCAGCAATGGCGGCGGAAATCCTTCCGGGTCTTACAGTACTTGAGGCGCTCAACACAGACCTTGTCTGCGACGCGATTAACACCGCGATGCGCGAGCTTTTCCTGCAGATTGTTTACGGCAGGACACAGAGTGCGTTTTCCGAGGATGGTCTTCCAATCGGTGCCGGCTTAGAGGATCTTGGAAAGGGTCTGCGCAGCCAGGTTGGCACAATGTACGGCACATTAAAGAAGGGACCTCGTTATCTGGAGATGGCAGAGGGCTATGTAACCGCGATCGCACTGGACAAAAATAATGAGATCATTGGTTACAGGTTCGTAAATCTTGGCAAGATGACCGATTACATAAAGAAGGGTGATAACCCGACGACGGCATATGAGAAATCGACCGGCCAGTACGGGCGCGTTGCGGACGCTGCGAAGCTCATCGATCCAAGAACTGACAAAGAAATCACACAGTAAGGGGGAAATAGATCATGGCATTATTCGAATCCTATGAGAGAAGAATTGACAAGATCAATTCGGTGTTAAACAGCTATGGTATCGCTTCGATCGAGGAAGCAGAGAAGATTACCAAAGACGCTGGGCTTGACGTATATGAGCAGGTAAAGAAGATCCAGCCGATCTGCTTTGAGAATGCATGTTGGGCATATACCGTGGGCGCGGCCATCGCGATTAAGAAGGGATGCAGGAAGGCGGCGGATGCAGCGGCTGCAATCGGTGAGGGATTACAGGCATTTTGTATCCCAGGTTCTGTTGCAGATACCCGCAAGGTAGGTCTTGGCCACGGGAATCTGGGGAAGATGCTCCTAGAAGAAGAAACGGACTGCTTCTGCTTCCTTGCAGGACATGAGTCTTTTGCGGCGGCTGAGGGCGCAATCGGAATTGCGGAGAAGGCGAACAAAGTACGCCAGAAACCGCTGCGTGTGATCTTAAACGGCCTTGGTAAAGATGCAGCGAAAATTATCTCCCGTATCAACGGTTTTACTTTTGTGGAAACGGAGTATGACCCATATACCAACACGGTAAAAGAGATCGAGCGTATTCCTTACTCCGAGGGACTGCGTGCAAAAGTAAACTGCTACGGTGCGAACAGTGTGTCCGAGGGTGTTGCGATTATGTGGAAAGAGAACGTGGATGTTTCCATTACTGGAAATTCTACGAACCCAACCAGGTTCCAGCATCCGGTGGCAGGTACCTACAAGAAGGAGCGCATTGAGGCCAACAAGAAGTATTTCTCCGTTGCATCCGGCGGTGGCACAGGGCGTACCCTGCACCCTGACAATATGGCAGCAGGTCCTGCTTCCTACGGTTTTACAGATACATTAGGCCGTATGCACAGTGATGCGCAGTTTGCAGGTTCCTCTTCCGTACCGGCGCATGTTGAGATGATGGGGCTGATCGGTATGGGGAATAACCCGATGGTTGGTGCTACGGTTGCGGTTGCGGTTGCGGTGCAGGAAGCTGCGGACGAAAACCGCTTCTAGGAAGCAGTTTGGGAAGTTCTAACAAATAGCGTATTTTCAAGGGTTTCCGTTGACGTGAATGGTCGGCGGAAGCCCTAAATTTTGCCACGTAGCACACAAGTAACACACAGGTAGCACACAAAAAGTGAGCATAAAAGACCGTTACCCAAAACTACAATAAACATACTCCTTTTAATTTGCGTGGTAGCTTATTACTGGGTGGATAGGAATAATTCTGTTTTTGCCAGCATCTGTTTTCAATCCGCCTTTCATGGTTTCTGTTTCAAAGTCGATATCTGCAATTTGCAGTATAGATAATTCTTGTGGTCGCTAAGGGAAAAATGTAAAAAAGGCAGGGCGTTAATCCCCTGCCTTATATGCATATTTATTAAAGTGCCAACTTGTATAATGCCAACTGATGAAGGCTTACTTGCCACTATAATTGTTTGGTGCTTTTGGACTTGGTATAGGGAGATTATTTTCTATCTTTATTTCAATATATCCTTCCATTGCTTCATTTTTTCAATTAGCTTTTTTACGTTTGGCACTGTGATTATCTCCTTTCTTACATTATAATATCATATATAGTACTATGTATCAATGGAAATAGGAACCACTGTTGATATAAGAGGGAGTTGGTACATTAAAAAATTGATACAAAGAATCAGATACTTGGGAAGCGCCAAAGTAAGGCAAAGTTTCCCAAGTTATTTTTATGCTTTTGAATCTTTTATGTTTATCCGGGAGCCAGAAAGGATATGTAATCTTTATGGAAAAGGGTTGAGTTATGATTTGACAGTAAATTAGATTTCTGGGA
>CAMWUU010000101.1 GCA_947177515.1 uncultured Lachnospiraceae bacterium | reverse complement strand
GCTCCATGAATCGTGACGCAATCCTTTTTGCTATGGCAAACCCCGTCCCGGAAATCATGCCGGATCTCGCAAAAGCAGCCGGTGCCCGTGTGGTCGGCACTGGACGCTCCGATTTCCCGAACCAGGTAAACAATGTAATCGCATTCCCCGGCATCTTTAAAGGAGCGCTTGAAGGGCGGGCACCGCAGATCACCGAGGAGATGAAACTTGCCGCCGCAACAGCCATCGCTGGACTGGTTCCAAAGGAGGAACTGAATGAGAATAATATCCTGCCCGCCCCGTTTGACCCACGTGTGTGTGAAGCGGTAAGTGCTGCCGTCAAATCCCATATCCGTTAACACGATGTGGAACGGCAAACGTTATCACAGCTTCGACTACGACTGCCGGGAGCGCTTTGGCATGAAACTATATAAACTCTCCTTAAATGCCGGTTTTTCCTGTCCAAACCGCGACGGTACCTTAGATACGCGCGGCTGCATTTTCTGCAGTGCCGGCGGATCGGGGGATTTTGCCGCCAGCCGGGAACTTACCATCACAAAACAGATCGAACAGGCTAAACGACTGGTTGCAGCCAAAAACCCTTCGGGGCGCTATATTGCATACTTCCAGGCATACACAAATACCTACGCCCCACTTCCCATACTGGAGCGTGTATTTTTTGAAGCAGCAGGGCATCCTGAAATTGCCGCGCTTTCCATTGCTACCCGTCCGGACTGCCTGGGGGAAGAAGTTTTGTCCCTGCTTGTGCGCCTTACGGCAATAAAACCAGTTACCATTGAACTTGGCTTACAGACCATACACGATAACAGCGCCGCCTTTGTGCGGCGCGGCTACCCCCTGCATGTTTATGAGGACGCGGTACACTCCCTTAATGCTGCCGGAATCGGGATTGTAACCCACTTAATCCTTGGGCTGCCCGGCGAAACCCTTAAAGACATGCTTGCTACTGTGCGCCATGTCTGCTCCCTGCCATTGTCCGGATTAAAGTTCCAGCTTCTTTATGTGTTAAAGGGAACCGACCTTGTCGGCCACTATATGGCGTACCCGCAGAACTACCCCCTGATGGGCTTTCCCGCCTATCTTGACGCATTGCTTGCCTGCCTTGCCGTAACTCCGGAACATATCGTAATTCACCGGTTAACTGGCGATGCCCCAAAACCGCTCCTTGTCGCCCCCCTGTGGAGCGCTAACAAGAAATTTGTATTAAATTCGATTGAAAAAGAAATGAAACACCGGAATTTTCTGCAGGGAATGTCCTGCTAAGAAAGCCATGCCGGGAGCAAAGGAATACAAAATGGAAATAAACTACCTGATTTTGCATGACAGAAAGGAGAACACCATGCAACCTGAGGCATTGATGTTATACAAGCTTATGATTCTTTATATTCTTGACAAGGTGGAATTCCCGCTGACACAGACGCAGTTAACAAATTTCCTCCTTGAAAAAGAATATACTTCCTATTTCAATATCCAGCAGGTGCTTTCCGAACTCCTTGAGGATAAATTTATTTCCTGCAATGTCATCCGCAACAGCACCTACTATGAAATTACAGCCTTAGGGGGCGAATCGCTCTCCTTTTTTTACAATAAGATTTCCGAGCCGATCCGTGAGGATATCGATAATTTCCTGAAAGTGAACAAGTACAGTATGCGCGAAGAAAATTCCATCCGCGCAGACTACTACAAATCAAAGAAAAATGAGTACATTGCTTCATTAAAAATTTTAGAGCGGGACAACCCGATTATAGACATCCGACTTTCTGTACCTTCGGAAGCGGAGGCGGAGATTATCTGCAGTAACTGGTCAAAAAAAAGTTCTGAGATCTACGCCCATATCTTCTCCTCACTAATTGAGGATGCCGACTAAAAAGTCGGCATTTTTTAAAGGGCAGCGGGCAGTGGAAAAACTCCCCTACCCGTTCTTTATGGCATTGTCAATACAGTCCCAGATCTTATCCCGTCCCTGCTTCGTTTCCGCCGAAAACGGAATAATCTCCACCCCTGCGCCAAATGCCGTCCGGATCAGCTTACACTGCTTTTCCTGTTGGCTTCGCTTGATCTTATCCAGCTTCGTAGCAATAATAACCGGCTCAAAACCCTGATATATTACCCACTCATACATTTCCCTGTCATTTGCAGATGGCTCATGCCGGATATCCACAAGCAGGAAAATCTTTTTTAACTGTTTAGATTCTGTCAGATACCTCTCAATCATCTTTCCCCATTTCGCCTTTAACTCCTGCGAAACCTTCGCATAGCCATAACCCGGCAGATCCACAAAATACAGCGCATGTTCAATATTGTAAAAATTGATCGTCTGCGTTTTCCCCGGCTGCGACGAAGTCCTAGCGTAGGATTTGCGGAACATCAGCGCATTGATCAGGGAAGATTTCCCAACATTTGATCTGCCTGCAAATGCAAACTCTGGCAGTCCATTCTCCGGCAGGGTACTTGTGATACCGCAAACAGTTTCCAGTTCCACATAATTAACTCCCTGCCTTACTTTCTTCTCTTCTCCCATACAAACCTCCGCCTTTCATCTGCCGTCCTCAGCCGGCTCACGCTAAAAGAGCTTCTTCAATAACCTCTTCCATTGTTTCCACAAAAACAACGCGGATACCGTCCGTAATCTCCTTCTCGAGTTCCTTCACATCCCCCTCGTTCTTCTTTGGTACGAGAACAAGCGTGATCTCGGCCATCTTTGCCGCCAAAAGCTTCTCTTTCACCCCGCCAATCGGCAGCACCCGTCCCCGAAGCGTCACCTCACCCGTCATCGCAAGATCCGCCCTGACCTTGCGCCCGGTCACAGCGGACAATACCGCAACGCCAAGCGCGATCCCGGCAGATGGTCCATCCTTTGGTACCGCACCCTCCGGAATGTGCAGGTGCATATCATGCTTTTCAAAATAGTCATCCGGCACCTTATATTTCTGCGACACAGAACGCACATAACTGATTGCCGTGCGTGCGGATTCCTTCATCACATCGCCAAGCTGCCCTGTCAGTTCAATATTTCCCTTGCCCGGCATCGTATTGATCTCGATGGAGAGTGTATCACCCCCCACGGATGTTACCGCAAGCCCACGGACAATGCCAACCGCATCCTTTCGGTTCTTCTTTTCTTTTGTGCGCTTTACCGGTCCTAGGAAGTCAACCAGGTTTTTCTCTGTTACACGCACCTTCTCAACGGCCGGATCCTGCGCCATCATAAGCACAGTCTTGCGCATACATTCGCCGATACGCCGTTCTAAGGAACGTACCCCCGCCTCCGCTGTATAACCGGAAATAATCCGGTCAACCGCCTTATCCGTTATGGTGAATCTTTTTTTATCCAACCCATTTTTTTCCAATTGTTTCCGGACAAGATGCTCCTTTACAATATGGCGTTTCTCGGTTGCCGTATAAGAATTCACCTCAATAACCTCCATACGGTCAAGAAGCGGTGCCGGGATGGTCTGCGTCGTATTCGCCGTCGCAATAAACAAAACCTTTGACAGATCAACCGGGAGTTCAATATAATGGTCAACAAACTTAGAATTCTGTTCACCGTCCAACACTTCAAGCATCGCCGCAGCCGGATCCCCCTTATAATCACTCGCCATTTTATCAATCTCATCAAGAAGCATCAGCGGATTTTTAACACCCGCTGTCCTAAGGCCGGCAATAATACGCCCCGGCAAGGCTCCAACATAGGTTCTGCGATGCCCCCTAATTTCTGCCTCATCACGCACGCCGCCTAAGCATATCCTTACATATTTCTTGTCCAGCGCCCTTGCGACTGAACGCGCAATCGAAGTCTTTCCGGTACCAGGAGGTCCAACCAGGCATATAATTGGCGCATCGGCCTGGTGCGTTGCCGCCCGGACAGCCAAAAACTCTAAGACACGCTCCTTCACCTTTTTCAATCCATAGTGGTCTTCTTCCAGCACACGCCTTGCATTGCGGATATCTTCATTATCCTCACTCTGCTTATCCCACGGCAACGATAATAAAGTTTCCAGGTACCCGCGGGACACCGCACTCTCCGAAACAGAACCGTTCACTGCCCGGAAACGCCGGATCTCCTGCCGGATGCTCTCCTTAATCTCCTTTGCAGCCTCAAGCTTTTCACACTGCTTTTCAAATTTTTCCGCATCGGCAAGCTGGTTTGTATCCCCGAGTTCCTCCTGGATCACTTTTAACTGCTCCCGCAGCATATACTCGCGCTGGTTCTTGTCAATATGCGCCTTGACCATCTCCTGGATTCCCTTCTGGATACGGATCACATTGACCTCATTCGCTAACACCACAGCTTCCGCCTTAAACTGCCCAATCAGCCCGAACCCCGCTAAGATCATCTCCTTTTCCGGAACGGAAAGCGGGAGCTGTACCGGAAGCTGTTCAATAAACTTCTCAAGGCTTGCCGTTTCCATCAGGTTCTTTAAAACCTCGCGGCTCAGCCTGACATTCTCGTTCCCATAACTTTGCAGCAGTTCCTTCAAACTGCGCAGCATCGCCTCCCTCTCCGTCTTGGTTGGCTCCTCCCCCTGCGGCACACGCATGGTTTCTGCAACCAAATACTCGCCTTCATCCGTCATGGACAAAAACTGTGCCCGGTACTCACCAACTGCCAGCACCCGAATCACATTTTCCGGCAATTTAATAAGCTGGCGGATTACCGTCACTGTGCCGTAAGCATACAGGGACGACATGGTCAATTCCTCGGAACCCTTCTCCTCGGCATGGGCATCCTGCTGCGTCACCACAAAAACACGCTGTTGCTGGCGCATCGCAGTTTCCACCGCGACAATGCTCTTACTTTTCCGGATATCAAAATGGATCATCATCCCGGGCATCACAACAATGTTGCGCAGCGTCACCAGCGGCATCGCCACAATTTCATTCTTCCCCGTTTCCTCCATAACCGCATACCTTTCCCACTACGCAATTTCCCCCGTGCTGTGTTTTGCGGAGTGCTTGCGCATCTGCTTTTTCGACTGGCCTCCCTCCACGCGGACAAGCTTTGGCGGCTCCGTTCCCTCTGCCGCCTCCTTTGTGACAATGCATTTAATCACATCCGGATCGGTCGGTACAGTAAACATTGATTCCATCATAACCGATTCAACAATGGCGCGCAGCCCCCTCGCCCCGGTCTTGCGCTCAAACGAACGTTTTGCAATCGCCGTAAGTGCCTCCGGGGTAAACTCAAGTTCCACGCCGTCCAGCTCAAAAAGTTTTTTATACTGCCTTGCCAGCGCATTCCGAGGCTCTGACAATATACGCACCAGGGATTGCTCATCGAGCAGATCCATCGCGGTCACCACCGGCACGCGCCCGACAAATTCAGGAATCATACCAAATTTAATCAGATCCTGAGGCAGCACCTGGCGCAGCAGCACCCCGATATCCTTTTTCTGTCCTACCGTAACATCCCCGTTAAAGCCAATGGTCTTCTGCCCAACCCTCGACTCAATAATCTTTTCTAACCCATCAAATGCACCACCACAGATAAAAAGAATATTGGTGGTATCAATCTGCAAGAATTCCTGGTGCGGGTGTTTCCTTCCACCCTGCGGCGGAACCGACGCAACCGTTCCTTCCAGTATTTTTAACAGCGCCTGCTGTACACCCTCACCCGACACATCGCGCGTGATGGAAGTATTTTCCGATTTCCTTGTAATCTTATCAATCTCATCAATATATACAATACCATACTGCGCGCGCTCTATCTCATAATCTGCTGCCTGGATAATCTTAAGCAGGATATTTTCCACATCCTCCCCAACATATCCGGCCTCCGTCAGCGCGGTTGCATCAGCAATCGCAAACGGAACATTTAAAATCTTTGCAAGGGTCTGGGCTAAATAAGTCTTGCCCGAACCTGTCGGCCCAATCAACAGGATATTGCTCTTTTGCAATTCAACATCCAGATCGCGCTCCGACAGAATCCTCTTATAATGGTTGTAAACCGACACGGCAAGCGCCCGCTTCGCCTCGTCCTGCCCAATCACATACTGGTCGAGGTACTCCTTGATCTCCCTCGGCTTTAAGAGATTGATCATGCCGTCCTCGTAATCCATCGCAAGACCCTCGTTCTCCTCCTCAATAATCTCGGAGCAGACACCGATGCACTCATCACAAATATGGATATCCTTCGGCCCGATAATCAGGCGCTTTACCTGTTCCTGGCTCTTTCCGCAGAACGAACAGTACAGCATCGGATTCCCTTCATTTTTTGTCGCCATTTTCAGCCTCCATCTTTTTTACCCCATCAATAATTTACCGGACAGCCATAAAGGCTGCCCGTTTCGGCCTATCGTTTCGTTACAATCGTATCAATAATACCATAATCGAGCGCTTCCTGCGCTGTCATATAATAGTCGCGTTCCGTATCCGCCTCAATCACCTCATAAGGCTTCCCGGTATTCTCGGCAAGCATCTGGTTCAATTTTTTCTTTGTCTTTAAAATATTTTCTGCCACAATCTTGATCTCAGTTGCCTGCCCCCTTGCACCACCCGAAGGCTGATGAATCATAATCTCAGCGTTCGGCAATGCCATACGCTTGCCCTTGGTGCCGCCCGCAAGCAGGAACGCCCCCATGCTGGCTGCCATACCAATACAGATCGTTGACACATCGCATTTGATAAACTTCATGGTATCGTAGATGGCCATACCTGCCGTCACCGATCCGCCCGGGCTGTTGATATAAAGATTAATATCCTTGCCCGGATCCTCCGCCTCAAGAAAAAGTAACTGCGCCATAACAACACTCGCGCTAGAATCCGTCACTTCCTCCCCAAGAAAAATAATACGGTCCTTTAACAGCCTGGAATAGATATCATAGGAGCGTTCGCCCCTGCTTGTCTGTTCAATTACATAAGGTATTAAACTCATCTTCCCTTCTTCCTCCATTTTCCTATTGATATTTTCCCTTCACCCGCATATATTGCATACAAACCAAGGGAATTTTGTTCTGATAAAAAACCACGCGGGACAGCCATAAAACCCTCCACCAGCCTTATATCCTTCCTGTATTAACATTCGTGTATAATTAAAAATATCTAATTTCTTTAGTATGGCTAAAAATGCGGGAATGATTTCAGGAAAAATCTCTCCCGCATCTTGATGTGTTTCAACTAGACTTCCACAGCCTGCCCAGCCACAAAGTCAATCGCCTTCTGCACTTTTAAATCCATAGACAAAAGCTTCCTATCCTCCTCGCCAAGCATCTCCTTCACACGGTCAAGCTCCATATTGTAGGTCTTTGCCATGCGCTCCATCTCTTTTTCCAGTTCTTCATCCGAAAGGTCGATATTCTCTGCCTTTACAATCTCTTCAAGTACAAGCCTGCTTTGGATCCGCCTTAATGCCTGCGGCTCAAGCGTTTCCAAAAACTTCTCAGGGGTCATACTGGTAAACTGCAGGTACTGATCTAACCCGAGTCCCTGCATCTTAAGCCTCTGGGCAAACTCATCCGCCATCTGGCGCTTCTGCGTATCCACCATCGGCTGCGGGATATCCATCTGTGCGTTTCCAACCACCTTCTCAAGCACGGCATCTTCCTTCGCCGCCTTCGCTTCCGCTGCCTTCTTCTCACTGATCTCCTTGCGGATACCATCCTTGTAAGCCTCAAGCGTATCGTACTCGGATACATCCTGTGCAAAATCATCATCAAGCTCCGGAAGCTCCTTCACTTTGATCCCCTTCACACAAACCTTAAATGTAGCCGCCTTGCCCGCAAGATCCGGTGCATGGTACTCAACCGGGAAAGTAACATGAACCTCGCACTCTTCGCCAATATTTTTGCCGACAAGCTGGTCTTCAAATGTATCGATAAACGAATGGGAACCGATCTCAAGCTCATGGTCCGTACCTTTTCCGCCATCAAACGCAACCCCGTCCACAAAACCCTCATAATCAATCGTCGCGATATCCCCCATGGCAACCGCGCGATCCTCAACGGTGACAGTTCTGGAATTCTGCTCCCTTGCCTTGTCAAGCTCAGCGCCAATCTCCTCATCCGTCACAGTGATTTCCTTCTTTTCCACCTCAATGCCTTTGTACTGTCCAAGCGTCACTGCCGGCTTTACCGCAACCTCCGCCGTAAAGATAAAAGGCTTCCCCTTCTCCACCTGGACCACTTCAATGGAAGGCCTGGATACAATATCAAGCCCACTCTCCTTCGCTGCTGCCTCATATGCCTCCGGGATAACCTCATTTGCTGCATCCTCATAGAAAATGCCCGCCCCGTACATCTTCTCAATCACCTGGCGAGGCGCTTTACCCTTGCGGAAGCCCTGCACATTGATCCTGTTCTTATTTTTGTGATAAACCTTCTCAATCGCCTTCTCAAACTCCTCTGCGGCTGCTTCTATCGTAAGCTTCACCATATTCTTGCCCAAATCTTCCACCTGAAAACTCATCCGTATCTTCCTCCTTTATTATGTCCCAGCTATCTGCCGTAAGTCCCCCACCCCGTATTTTCCGGGCGGTTTTTCTCTGACGGCGCACAGACATATGATATCATTTTCCGATTATAACATGTTTCTTTTAAAAATGCTACTATTTTTTTCAAAAATTAAAGGGCAGATTCCAGTTCCTCAAGCACTTTGACCACCTGTGCAACCTTCTTTTGACAAACCTCATCCGTCGGCGCTTCCACCATAACACGCACCACCGGCTCCGTTCCGCTGCCGCGCACCAGAATCCTGCCATTTTCCCCAAGTTCCTCCCTAACACGCCCTACCTCGGTAAGCACCCGCTCATCCTCCATCGCTGCTTCCTTATCCTTTACGCGGACATTGACCAGAAGCTGCGGGTATATAATCAACTCCTTTACCAGTTCCGAAAGTTTCTGCTTTTTCTCCAGCATAACCTCCATAACCTTAAGCGAAGTCAGAATCCCGTCCCCCGTCACCGCATGCTTGCTAAAAATAATATGCCCGGAATCCTCCCCTCCAAGACAATGCCCATTCTGCACCATATTCTCCGATACATATTTATCCCCGACCGCCGTCTTCTCATATTTGATATTTTTTGCATCAAGTGCCTTGTACAGCCCGAAATTTGACATCACCGTCGTTACAACCGTATCATTGTGCAGCTCGCCGCGCTCGTGCATATAACAGCCGCACAGATACAGAATCGCATCGCCGGAAAGCACCTTGCCCGTTTCGTCCACACACATGCACCGGTCGGCATCCCCATCGTAGGCAAACCCGGCATCCAGACCATTTTCCACCACAAATTTCTGCAATTTTTCAATATGGGTTGATCCGCACTCCGTATTAATATTCGTCCCGTCCGGCTCGTTACTCATCACAAAAGTCTTTGCGCCCAAAGTATCAAAAACACCTTTTGCCACGGTGGTTGCCGACCCATTTGCCAAATCAAGCCCAATCCTCATATCACCGAATGAGCGCGTAGCCAGGGAAATCAGATAGCCAATATAGCGGTGTCTTCCAATGGAATAATCCACCGTGCGCCCAACCTTCTCCCTTGTCGCATACGGCAATTCCCCCATATCCCCATCCAGATATGCTTCAATCTTTTCTTCAATCGCCGCCTCAAGCTTGTAGCCCTTACCGTTAATCACCTTAATCCCATTATCATAATAGGGATTATGGCTCGCCGAAATCATAATGCCGCAGTCAAAATCTTCACTGCGCACCACAAAGGAAACACTTGGCGTTGGTGTTACATGGAGCAGGTACACATCCGCCCCACTTGCGGTAAGCCCCGCCGAAAGCGCATCCTCAAACATATAGCTTGAACGGCGCGTATCCTTGCCAATCACCACTTTGGCCTTATGCTCTTTCCCGTAATACCAACCCAAAAACCTGCCTACTTGAAAGGCATGCTCCACTTTCAAATTCACATTTGCTTCCCCGCGGAAGCCGTCCGTCCCAAAATATTTGCCCATCACTCCTGCCATGCCATATGGCATGCTCCTTTCCAAAATTCTGCCGCTTCCCGGCACCCATTTCTATCCTTATCCCATAATCCTTTTGTTCTTTCCTATCAAACCAAACTTTGCACCGACATAAACCGGCACAATATCGCAGGACATTGTAACATGTATCTAAGAAAAATGCAAGACCGGACGCATTATTCCTTCGTCCGGTCAATTTCATCGCGTACCCCCTGCATCTGGTAGTCCAATATTTCGATGGAATCCGCACAGGCTTTCAACTTCCTGACAATCTCCTCCGC
>CAMWUU010000100.1 GCA_947177515.1 uncultured Lachnospiraceae bacterium | reverse complement strand
GGGTTCAAGACACCCTGCTCCATCAGGTGTGCGCGGTAGGCCGCTGCCATACCAGTATAGTCCGCTGCAAAACTTTTCCCATCGCTGCCATCCCCCTCAAGAAAGGTATAAGTCATGGAAACATCAACATGCTGCGGTTCTGCCATCATGGAGAAATACCCCGCCCCCTGCTTGTTGTATACCTGGAAATATGAAAGGTTATACTCAAAGCGCGGATAACCCCAGGTGTATTTCACTTTCCTGTTCTCATCCGGGCGCACAATAATCTCCATATACTCCGCGCCGGACTCCGCATATGCGACAAACGCGGCCTGCGAATCGCCATGTGCAATCCCAAATACCGGCACCACCGGATTTTTTAACGGCACAGCATCGTTCCGGCTGGTGGTATAATAAGGCTCCGTGCTTAAATCCGGTCCATACACATCCCCGACATACTCCGTAAAGGACACCTCGTTGTCAGAAAATCGGATTAAGCTGCCACAGCCGTCTGGCACAAGGACATAACCAGGCACCATATATTTCTTCTCATTGTCCCCATATTCCCCGGTTTCCGGATTCCAGTAGGCCGCCTCACCGCCAGAAGCACCAAGGAACGGGGTGAGCAAAACGGATGCCATTTGGCTCTTACCCGCCCCACTGATCTCCTCGTAAGGGATTTCATAACGGATGGAATCTTCAAGAAAAGTGATATATACCTTCATCTGAAGGTCAATCGCAGAAAAATCCACGTCAAGCCGCCTTGTCGCCGGATTATCATTTAACATAACAAGCTGTGAACTTGCACCGTCCTTTGATGCGGAACTAATGTTTTTGATTGTGTCGGATTCGTAGTATTCCACGGTAACTAGGGAATTCGCGATCCCGACATAGGTCGTATTCATGCTTGATTCTTTTGGCTCCGCTACTGCTTCTTTTTCCTCCGGTGTTTCAGCCGCTTTTACGGCGGCATTTAAATCGGAAGAAAACGCGACATCCGCGCCCGTTTTCCAGACATAACCGCTCCTTTTGTCCTCCACCGCAATAATATCGCGATCCTCACGGTAATAGTAGCGCATGGTATCTGTTTCATAAAGAAGCTGATACGCGTCAAGCTTTACTATATCATAGGTTACTTTATCCGGTGGCAGCTTGGTATCCCTGCCCGTCGGAAGGTAGGTTTTTGCGTAAGCCACCGTGGTGATCCCAAGAAGAAGCCCCGCTGAAACAAGCGCCGCCATGATTCTTTTCTTTTTACCGGTTCCAGACATTGCGCAACACCTCCTGTCCTAGTGTGTAGAGAAATTCATACAGATCCTCGCACATTATCATTACGATCAGCACCATGACCGCTGCGATAATCATAAAAATGACAGTCATAATAATACTTTTTACCGTTTCTTTCCCCGAATAGTCATGCACGGTCAAAAATCCTAAGAAAATCAGGATAATGGACCAAACCGCGCCCACCAATAGCATTAGTGTGAGCAGGAAGGATTCATTGTAAGTCATACCATAAGAGCATACCGTTATCAGGGCAAGTGCCACCAATAGCGGCAGTGAGCCATAGGCCGGTATCATATATACCTGCGCTAAAGTTCCGTCCCCGTCCGTGATGGAAGTCACCAGCCAGTTGCAGAAGATAAAGAGCAAAAGCAGGACAAAAAAGCCTGTGACAATGCCGCCGATATCCATATCTTCCACCGCCACATACTGATAGATAAACCCTTTTTTCGTCTGGTAGAGCATATAAATTATAAAGAAGATCACATAGATTGCCGTAGCTCCCCATACACTTCCCGCCCGGTGCCTGCGAATCTCATAATACATATTTGAAGGCGACTTGCAGATCTTTTTGGCAAACTGTAGATCCCGCAGCACGGGAAGTTTGGAAATCTTTTTTGAAAAAGCTTCCTTCGCCTGCTGGATCCTGCGTTTTTTGCGATCCAGGCAGGAAACAACCTTCATCAGGATAAATAGCACAACTACAAGAATAAATGCCACCGGCAAAACCTTCTGTATCTTCTCATTGCGCACTTCCCAGAACGCTTCGGAATAATAGGAACGGTTTCCCGCAACCTTAAAATGTTCCATGGCTTCTGCGTAATGCCCTGCATGAAAATACGCTTTGCCAACACCATCATGTGCAAGCACGGACATCTGGTTTAACCGGAGCACTTCGTTCCATTTGTCCATGGACTCTTCATAAAGCCCCTGCTCATACAGCGCCATCGCTTCGTAGACCATCAGCGCATAATCCGTTGGCCGGAAGGAACTTAGGTACCCCTTGTCCCCATCCGCTGTCCATACATTCCCATCCACATCCACTGCCACGGTAGGCAGGGAGGAATAAAGTCCCGCCACATCCATATTGCTTTGGTTCGATCCGAAAGAAAAAATAAGCTCGCCCGCAGGGGAATGCACATCGATCATGCCATTTGTATCACAAGAATAGATGATTCCCTGTGCATCCACGTAGATATCTGCAATATTGGAACTAACGCTGTATACAGTGTTTTTAAACATATTGCCACCGGAGGTATTATGCTTTTTCACCGCGTTGCGAAAATCCCCCATTGTTGTAGTGTAAACAATACCCGAATCATCTAAGAACACATTCGAAAAGGTGGTCGGTACAACATCTGTCATATTCGCAAGCTGATCCCTAGAAAAGATCAGACGCTGCAATGCCTCTGAAAAACTAACTTTCGATTTGTTCACGGTAAAATATCCAAGAAAATCGCCCGTATGCGAAAGCTGGATTACACCACTGTACACACCCTCGCCAATAATGTACATATTGCCGCTTTTATCAACTGCAATCTTGTTGGGTTCGAAATTCGTATCAGAAAACAGCGGGGTATCCGGTTTTTCAAAAGCTTCCTTTAAAATAAGTTCCTTTGAAAAACGGAAAACGGTTTTTGCCCCAGTATCTGCCACATAGAGGTCACCTTCCTCCGTAACATAAATACCTCTTGGGTTAGTAAAACCATTATATTCCAGAATCGTTTCCACTTTCCCCTCATAAATATTATACTTGACAATCCTGCGGTTGCCGCTGTCCGCGATATAAAGCATATTCTCCTTATCAATAAAGATATCCTGCGGTGTTTTAAGCCCCAAATCCGTAATTGTACGTTCCGGAAGATACGCATCCTGTGTGCGTACAAATTCATCATTGTCATCGAGTGTGTAAGTATAGCTGGTTGCCTGCGAGGCAAGCGCCGCAACAGCCGGATGAACGGCCAGGAGCAGGGCGGCAAACAGCAAAATCAAGCTCCTTTTGATTTTTCGTTTTTTCATATTCGCCCTCCCCTCTTACTTGATGCCTGAATGGCTCATTGTGTTCATAACCTGCGACTGCATGCAGATAAAGATGATTAGTGTCGGCAAAAACAGGATGACCGATGCTGCTGCCACCATACCCTGCGCCGCAACGGTATTGTTCGTCGCGATCGAATTCAAGTAAAAGGCAAGTGTCCGCATCGAATCGTCCGTAATAAAATTATTCGATGCCTCAACTGCTCCCCACACCTGCTGGAAGGTCAGTACAACTGAAGTTGCAAGTGCTGGTTTGGTTAATGGGATAATCACCTTGAAAATTATAGTAATATCATTTGCCCCATCCATAACCGCCGCCTCAATCAGCGCGTCCGGAATCTGATCCACAAACTGCTTGACAAGGAACAACCCAACCGGCATTGCAATCAGCGGCAGGATGTGTGCCCACCAGGTATCAATCATGCCCATTTTTACGATTACGATATAGCGCGGTACGGCCACTGCTGTAGGCACAAACATCAGGGCTAACTGGTTTAAGCCAAACAGCGCTTTATTCCCTTTAAATTTTTTCTTGGAAAAGACATAGGCTGCCGTCACTGTAATCACCAGGTTTAATACCACGGTAAGGAGTGTCACAATCAGCGAGTTCAGCAAATATCTTGACATTGGTACACCCGTTGTCCCGGAAAGTTCGAAGAGATCCTTAAAATTCTTTAGGGTTGGATTCTTCGCGATGATGGTCGGCGGAAAGGCAAACAACTCGCCGAGCGGTTTGAACGCCTGGTTGATAATATAGATCACCGGGATAATCATAAAGATCGATAATGGCAGCAGGATACAGTAAAATTTTACCTGCCCCGATGAAAATCCACTCGGATTGATCCTAGAGCCTGCAAAGCGGCTTTTCTTTTTTCTTTTTCCCTTCTTCATATTGGCCTCCACTAATCTTCGCTAAAGAGCTTCTGCGCTACCTTGTTGAACAGATAGACAACGAGCAGCAGCACAACGGATACCGCAGCCGCATAGCCCATCTCGTAGCGGATAAAGCCGTAATCGTCAATGTGGTTCGTGATAAGCTGGCCAGAATACTCGGGTGTTGGGTTCGCCCCGGAAAGCGTCACGCCGATCCAGCCCATATTGAATGCATTTACAATTGCCATAACCGCACCAAAAAGCATCTGCGGTTTCATGGACGGGATTGTAATATAGAAAATCTCCTGGAAACGGTTTTTCATGCCGTCCACATAGGCCGCCTCATAAAGCTCATCGTTTATATTTAAAATACCGGAAATCATTGCTAAAAAGCCGATGCCCATCGCCGACCAGAGCGAAACAAAGATCATGATCTCCATAAAATAATCCTTTGTTAAAAGGAACTGGATTGGCTGGTCAATAACATCGAGTTTCATTAACAGGTTGTTGATGATACCTCTCTGGTCACCGGAAAAGATTGTTTTCCAGATAACCCCGATAAAAACCTGGCCAAGCATCGATGGCGTATAGATGGCAAGCGCAATGATCGTGCGGGGGATTGCCTGGATCTGTGCCAGCATCCACGCAAGCAGGAAGGATAAGGCATAGCCCCCCGGTCCTACCACAAGCGCATATAGTAACGTGTTTGGCAGGACATATTTTAAAAACACTTCATCCTGTGTAAAGAGTGTGATGTAGTTTAACAGCCCGGTAAAGCCCGGTTTGTTTATCACATCATAGTAAGTGAAGGACAGCCCGATGGCGATGATAACTGGCACCAGGATAAACATAGAAAACACAATACCATATGGCAGGAGCAGGGCACCGCCCTTAAAGCCTTCGGTGTGGAACAGGCTCTTTTTCGGCCGGGAAGGCTTTTCCTTGACTTTTGTCGGAATCAATTCATTGGTCTGAGCTTTCATCTTGCCCCCTCCTTTCCTTTCTCCATCATTTCTTGAATCCATTCAATATCACGCAGCACATAAGGCGTTAAAAGATTGCCATCCTCATCATAATAACCAAGTTCCGTCATTTTCTTTTTAATCTCGCGGTTGATCGCGATAACTTTCTCATCAACTGCAACCTGCGCCGAAGTTCCATCAAGTACCATGGTATTCCAGATATCCGAAATCGAGCGTTCCACCAAATACTGCCCCGGGGTTCGTGGTACATCACGCAGCCACTTTACCTGCTCTAAGATAACTTCTTTATCCGCCTGGTCAATCGGTGCATCCGAAAGTGCCCGAAGATTTGATGGCAGCCAGAAAAATTCCTTGCCATAAGTCGAACTTAAAGTGTAAGTATAAGTTACCTGTGTATCGTGATCCGTCCACCATTTCAAAAATTCCCATGCATTATCCGCCTTATCGGTCGCTTTAAAAATTATCCCACCCGTACCATTTGCTACATAGTAACGGTTGATGGAACCATCCTCCTGTATTGTACCTGGGTAATTCGCAAGAGCCCACTGGCCTTCTAGTTCCGGTGCCCCATTCTTAAATAGAATATAATCCGCCGAGGTAACAATGCCAACTGGCAGGATCGAGTAGCGGAACGAATTGAAAAACGAATTGACCTGTGTATCGAGTGAGTAGGCGATGAAGAGATTGCCAAGCGCCTGTAATCCTTTCACAGAGTCCGGTTCATCGAGCGCCGTGCGTAATCCGTCTTCCGTATAAAGCCTTCCGCCGTTCTGGAAAATCAACGGAGTAGTTTGATAAAACCATTTATAGCCCACACCGGAGGAAATATTGTGATAAAAATTCATGCCGTAGCGCTGCAGTTCCGGCAGAATCCCGATCACATCCTCCCAGGTATCCGGCACAGACAGGCCAAGCGATTCAAAAATATCCGTCCGGTAAATCAATGCATTAAAATCCAAAGTTTCCGGAACCGCGTATACCCCTTCGTTGTAGACGTAAGGCACGAATGCCCCAGCAACAAAGCGGTTCGCCACCTCCCAGAAATCGGAAAACTCTGTCATATCGTAGAGCGCCCCACGGCTTGCAAGGTCAAACGGCATAAAAGAACTTAAGCCAAGCGCAACATCCGGTGTCTGGTCAGCCGCTACTGACAGGGTCAGCTTATTGGCATCCGGCATAATGGAAACTTTCACCTTGATTCCTGTTTTTGGCGTAAAATCCGTATCAACTAATTTCTGGAGCAAATCCACATGGGTAACCGCACGGTTGACCCACACGGTCAGCACATCCTCCTCCACCTCTTTCGCCGCATACTTGTTCGTTGTAAAGGAATTGACCAGTGTGCCAAACCAGTTGCCGACACTCCTAAAAATCCCCGGCTTTGCCGCTGGAAGCTTCTCATTCCCATAAACATAGATCGCATCAAGCGTAAAATCCTGTTTTAAGATCTCGGATGTAAAATTACTTAATGCCACAAGCACAGAGTTATCATTGCCCGTCAGGTCATTGGTATAGAGTGCAATCTCATCTGGATATTCGGCCATATTTTCAATAAATTGCATCGCTTTGTCAAAGTCGGACAAAAGTGCACCATTAATCCCGGTTGGCGTATAGTCCTGAATGCTGTAGCGAATCTCACCAATCAAAATCTCATATGCTTTTAAATAGTCCGCAATCTCCGGTATGTAGCGCGTCATGCGCCAGGTGCGGTTTTTATCTAACTCCGATCCCGTCACCTTCGTGATCTCAAGTGCGAACTGTGAAACATGCTCCGAAATCAGCCTGGCATAACGCCATGCGCGGTTGACTGGCTCATTTTCCGCTTTTAGCGAGAGCGTGTGCTTCCCTTCCGTTAGATAGAACAGGTACGGTTCCCCATCCACATCCTTTAATACCTCGTTTGTCCAGGATGAACCGGTTGGTGCAAAACGGTAACTAATGCATTCCTCAAACGGGATTTCCCCGTCGATGTGCAAAGTCTGAAATGCGTCAAACTCATTTTTATTATTCTTGTAGTGGAAAGCGAGCTGATAATAGCCTGTCTGTGGCACAGTAAACCCATATTCTACCTGCGTCCCTGCTTCCGTCCAATTTAAGGTATTCAAAACTTTGTATTTGTTACTGTGCGGCGTTAGTGATGGGTTATTTTCATACTGCAAAATAGCCTGGGTCGAGTTTTTTCCCGTGTAATCGATCGCATTGACCATCTGTATGCCTGTGACCAGTTCCCCAGAATGCTGCCCTCTGTATTCCTCATAAGAAGGAATCCCAAGGTCTGGCTGCATAATGGTTAATGCCCCAAGTCCCAATCCGTCCGAAGAAACATTTGTAATACGAATCTTGTTCTCCCCTGCCACAAGCGGAAATTTTAGCGGCAATGCCGAAGAATAAGTATTGTTATATAAAAATGTCGTCTGCCACCCGTCAACTCTTTTTTGCTGCGGGGCGGATTCATCCCCATAGCCATCCTTTGGGAAGTTTTTTGTTTCATCCTGCCAGGAAAGAGGCAGCGCAATTGTTTTCATTTCATAATAAGCCTGTTTCCCGTTGATTTCCACATCAGCAGAAAAATCCGAAAGAGTGTTCCCTGTTGGCATATATTCCAATTTTATGTAATACCAGCCTGCCTTTTCAGCATACACGGTATATTCTGTACTCTGCCTGTAATCAAGTACCCTTATTTCCCCCAAACCGTCCGTATCGCTTCCGGTTCCATCCTCCTCCTTCGCATATTCCAGATAGTCACAGTACATAACATCGGATGATGACAAGGCACCCGAAAGAAGCTCATACGCCCATTTCACATCGTCTTTTTCCGTGGCGTCCACATATTCTGCATTGTTCCGATGAAACAACAAAATACCGGCTCCCGCCACGATTACCAGAACAAGCAGTAATATGAAAGCCTTCTTTTTTTTGCTCATACCAAACTCCTTCTGCGCCACATGAGCGCCCAAAGCCAATTTATCATAAAATCGTTTTTATCAACATTTTTTGTAAGGGGAAGCAGGAGCTTATCGCCCCGTCTTCCCCTACATGAAAACCATAAACCTTTCCCAATTCCCCCGAACAAGGGAATTTAAAAACCCTCTTTTAATTTATTTGAAATCTTCATCTGTTAAACCGTAGTATTCCTTCAGACCATTCTTCAACTCTGTTTCCGCAGTGACAAAACGTGCATTGATCGTCGTATTAAAGTCAGAAAGTCTTGCTTTCATATTGTCAACCCAGTTTGCATCCGAACTCTTTGCCCCCACAATCGTTAAAGCCATGTTATCATTGTTGTTGGTGCAGTTCAGCCACTCATACAGACAGGTCTTTTGTGTGCCGTCCTCCATAATATAGAACGGATAGCACTTATCTGAAATATCCCAGAACTGGCTGTCTTCCCAGAGTTTCAGAATGTAGTGGAAACCTGGCATCAGGTTTTCATCCCCATATCTTGCATGGGTATCGGTCGAGTACCAGATCTTCATCTGCTCATCAAAAGCATCCCCGGTTACAAGTGGGAACGAGTCATTAAGACTTGTTCTAAGAGTGGCATTGTCACTGTACTGCTGATTTGCCCTCGCCTGCATTGCCTCCGTGGAACCACACCAGAAAGAACCAAACGCATAGGCAAGTTCAAGCTTTGCCTTTTCCGCATCACTCCATTCCGGATTGCCATCATCCATCGCATAATTGTGGATTGCCATCGGATCAACACAAATACCAACTGTATTTCCCTGGTAAGCAGTACTTGGCCTTGGATAAATATCCCAGTCCGTTGACTCAACCGCGTTAACTGGATAGGTACCATCCTCAGCCTTTGCCACTGCTGCGGCACCAAGCATCCACGGGTCACCGTCATAGGTCAAGCAGTAGTTGCGGCAGAAGAACCGATATCCCCACCACCAACCATCATCCATAATCTCACTCGGAACATTTCCAAGATCATTCTGTGCCCAGATCGCCGATTTTGTCCACTGTGTTATGTAGGAAAGCATGCTGGCTACTTCATCCGACGCAACATTGATACGGTCACCCGTACCGGAATAATTTGCCATCTGCGCATACATTGTTGTTGTACCAGTGGCGATAAAACTAAGAGGCGTATCCATTGAACCCCAGAAACCATCGCTACCGTCCGCAGAATTTACAAATTCCGTATATTCATCAATTGTCCAGTTTGGTTCCGGCACCTCAATATTATTTGTTTCCGCTAACTCCTTGTTAACATAAACGCCCCACGGCTGGATGAACTGAGGCAAGCCTGCCTGAAAACCATAATAGGACATTGTATTCATTACTGCCTTGTTGAAGGACTGATAGAGCACGTCATCCGAGAATACGGAGAGGTCTGCCACAAGCCCCTTGCTCGTATCACCAATCAAATCATTGGATGCATAGATATCAGGGTACTTCCCATGCTCCGCACGGAAATTCTCCATTTCCTGCGCCCAGGTGGTATCATTGCCGTTCGGGTCATCCGTCTTTGCCCAAAGATTGATCTTTACATTTGGATACATCTTGTTAAATTCTTTTGCCATCGCATAAATCGCCGCCACATTCTGGGTTGTAATCTCAGATGCTTCCCATGTCTTTTTCCCAATATCTTCATAATAAACACTGTCACCGGACCATACCATAATGTCGATGGTACCGGAAACATTCGGGTCTAAAGATTTGTAGAGCGGCTCTTTTGCCACATTCCCACCAGACTCATTGCCCTGATTTGCATCATCATTGTTATTCCCGTTATCCGGTGCCGGGGTTGAAGTTGCGTTCGTGCCATTCCCTGCCGGGGTTGGTGTAACATCCGTTTCATCATTTCCGCCGCAGCCTGCGAACATGGATGCCGTCATGCATGCGGTAAGCATCAGTCCCAATGCCTTTCTTGCCTTTCTCATAAATACCTCCATTCCTGTGTGTCAATTTGCACAACTAATATAACCGCTTTACGCGGCCATCTCCGTTTTTCCTTCCAAACTACCATTCCATCCTCCAAAGCAACGGCGGTCTTTTTGCACTTTTTCTTAGAAAAACGTTTTTACATGTTTAATATATCATCAATTTGACGATAATGCAATATATAAAAC
>CAMWUU010000099.1 GCA_947177515.1 uncultured Lachnospiraceae bacterium | reverse complement strand
TCCCCCTACCGTTCAATTCCTTCTCCCCCTGCCACCATCCTCATTGTTCCCATATCCTTCAATAATTGTGATGGATGGGAATAGCTTGCGGAGATGCTTGGCATATTAGGTTTTTCGGCATCCCCTGTTTCTTGCGTGGGCTGTCCTGCCGCGCCGTCCTCAACCATGTCCTCCCCGCCTTCCTTAAATTCCAATGCAAGGTCAAGCTGCACTTTTTTCTTTTGCAGTTCCATCAGCCGTTCTTCCTCCGGGAATGGCTTCCCACACTCCGCCTTTGCTGTTTCCATCTGTTTTTTTAGGTTTTCCAATTCTGCCTTTTGTCCTTCGAGTTCTTCCGCAAGGCGTTCCGCTAAATTTACAATACGGGTAATGTTGCCAAGTTCCGAACCTCCATAGTCTGCCCGGTGGACCTCTCTCCCACAGAGTTGGATCTCCACTTCATTTATGAACTTCCGCACCAGCCGGAGGGAAAACCCTGCATAACTGCCAACCTCCAGGCAGGCTCCCCTCTCCAGACCAAGCCTACGGGCACAGACCATAAGATGCTCCGCCGCCTTTGCCCTCTCGGTATGTTCTCTCCCATCCACGACCATACAGAATTCCTTCGGTTTGTTCGCCCGGTACGTTTTTAAGTCCTCCTCCCCTGCGGCAACCTGTTTTTCCTTCCTTGCCACCTGTTCCGGGAAAGCCACAGCCTTTCTTGACAGTTCGGTCTGCTGTGCCTGCCACGAAGATTTCAGCACCATCAGCCTGCCAATCTCATTGTCCGTTTCCATCTTTTCCTTCACCCTTGGGTCGGAGGCCGCCATTGCCTTAAACTCCGCATATTGCAGCACGGTTTCGTCTAAGTCGTCACAGGTGCGCAGTGCGGAACGCCCGGTCATGACCTGGCTGATATAACGCTGTTTCTGTTCCAGTATCTGCCACAGGTAGGCATCAAAAGTGTTCTCCGTGATGTAATTGTAGATGGAAACCTCCGCATTCTGGTTGCCCTGGCGCAGGATGCGCCCGTTGCGCTGGGTCAGGTCGGATGGCCGCCACGGCGAGTCAAGATTATGCAGGGCAATAAGTTTCTGTTGGACGTTCATCCCAGTCCCCATCTTCTCTGTACTCCCCATTAAAATCCTGGTTTTCCCGTCCCTCACCTGTTCAAAGAGTTGCTCCCGTTGCAGGTCGGTCTTTGCGTCATGGATGAAGGCAATCTCCACCTCATCCACCCCCTGCGCCACCAATGCCACTTTCATCGCCCCATAAAAGCTGAAGCTGCCATCCTCCTTCGGTGTCCCCTGGTCGCAGAAGATCAGCTGGGTCAGGTGTTCCTTTTCCGTTTCGTGGTAAATTTCTGCCACCGTCTTTGCACACAGGTTCAGCTTGGTGTCCGGGTCGTCCGCTAGGTTCGGGTCAATCGCCCTTGGGTCAATGGAGAGCAGGCGGGCTTCATGGGTCAGTTTTAAGAAATTGTCCACACTACTGTCCACCTGCCCGCCCCGGATGGCCTCGGCGCGTTCCGCCAATTCCATCACAATCCGTTTCTGGTCGGGGGTACAGACGGATTTTATGACCTGTGGCGCACCTGTTTTTAACCCCGGTGTTGGCAGGTTTAACATATCCGCTGTTTTAATGTCCGCGACCATCGCAAACATCCCCATCAGTTCCGGGAGGTTGTGGAACTGTGAGAAACGGTTTTTCATCTGGTATCCGTTCCCCTCCGGCCGGATTTCCAGCGAGGACGTGACCTTGCCGAAGGTTGCTGCCCATTCATCAAACATCAAAAGACCACGCTGTTTTAGTTCCTGCGGCTGTAAGGTTTTCTGCATTACATACAGTTCCGCCATTGAGTTACTGACGGGTGTCCCGGTCAGGTAAACCACGTTCCTCCCGTTGCTGATTTCATTGATGTATTGGCATTTTTGGTGCATATCCATTGCCCGTTTGCTGCTCTGGCTGCTGACCCCTGCCACGTTGCGCATCTTGGTGTAGGAAAAGTTGTTTTTATACGCATGGGCTTCATCTACAATCAGGGCATCCACGCCAAGTTCCTCAAAATTGATGACATCATCCTTCCTTTCTGCTGAGAACAGTTGGTCAATGCGGGATTGGAGGTTCTTCTTGAAAACCTGCATCTGCTTTAGGGACCAGTCCTTCCCATCACGGAATTTCTGTTCCTCAATGCCCTGCGTGACTGCCTCAAGTTCCTCCCGCATGGCGGCAAGCTGACGCTCCCTTGATAGCCCAATTAGTTCAAAGCTGGAATGTGCCATGATGATACAGTCATAGTCCCCGGTTGCAATCCGGCTGACAAAACGGCGGCGGTTTGCCCGCTCAAAGTCGCGCTCCCCCGCCACAAGGATGTTGGCATTTGGGTAGAGTTCCATGTAGGCATCCGACCATTGGCCAACCAAATGGTTTGGCACAGCAATCAATGGTTTGTTTGCCTTCCCAAGCCGCTTCATCTCATGGGCAAGGACGATGGCGGCATAGGTTTTCCCCGCGCCCACCTCATGCGCCATCAATAGGTTCCCCTCCCCATAGAGGCCATGTGCCACCACATCGAGCTGATGCTTCCTCAGTGTGATGTCCGCTGCCAAGTCCGGCAGCACAAGGTCGGAACCATCGTACTCGCGCGGACGGATGTTGTTGAAGCGGTCGTTATACAGTTTTACCAGCCTTGCCCCGCGCTGCGGGTCGGAAAAAAGCCACCGCTCAAACTCTGCCCTGATCTGCGCCTGCTTCTCGCGGGCAAGGATGGTTTCTTTTTTGTTCAGAATGTACTTCTCCCGCTTTTCCCCCGTTACAGGGTCAGGGTATTCTATCTTGTCACGAATTTCCACAAAGCGCAGGTTTAAGGATGCCTCCAAGATTTCATAGGCATTGATCCGCTCAGTCCCATAGACCTTGGTTGCCGTAATGGAACCTTTCTCATTCCCCTTGTTGGCAATGAAGTATGAACCGCTGTATTGGGAATATTGCAGTGCCGTTGCATAGTTCCCCCACTGGTTCCTCCTCTGTGTCTGAAAAATTTCATACATAAACTCTTGGTAGACCTCCACTGGAATCCACGGTGTTCCCAAGGAGAAACTGATTTCCTGTGCGGTCAGCGGAGTGGGCTGTACCATCTTTAATGCCTCCACATTGCGGGCAAAGCGTTCTGGCTCTTCTTCCGCCTTTATCATGGCTTCCGCCAGTTTTTCCTTCACATGGCCACTCAGATATTCCCCGGCGGTCTGCCAGCCCGCATTTGGGTTTCCGCCATATAATGCAGGGTCTTGGTAAACTGCATCGCCCAGTTCGGCAAGGACTTCCCCCACGGTTGCCCGACTGCCGTCCGGCTTCTGGTACAGTCCCGCCATATATTCCAGGTCAACCTTCCCTTTTACATTTAGGGATACTTTTAATGCCTCCGCTGCGGAAAATACCACGGTCGGCAGCGTTTTTGGGTGTATGGTTGCCTTGTGGAACACGGCGGTCTTTTCATACACCCCCTTTTCCCCTTTCCGCTCTTTTTCAATGGAGCGTAAGAGCGGTGCGTTGGCATCCCGCGAGAAGGCGGCGACATTGGCTTTGGAATTGAGGTAGCCATATCCCTCCACAAAGTGGTCGTAGACCCTGTTTAGGTCTGCAATATGGGATTTTAGGGTGGCTTCATCTTCCTCCGGGTTCAGCACCCCCTGCTTTTCATTCTGGAAGTCAATTAGGCTTCGGAGTGTTTTCGTGATTTCCACAAGCCCCCGGATACGTTCCGACTTCCTCCCTGCAATGTCCTGTAAATACATCCGGGAATGTTCCCGGTAATAGAGTTTCCCATCCACCACGGTGTAGGAGAAGTTGCGGACGGCTGGGTCTGCGGGGAGGGATTGCCTTTGCGCCGTGGTCTGTTCCCCGGTGTGGGGTTCCCCCTCCTGTTCCGGTTCATGGTACTCCCACTTTAGGTAGGAAACCGCCCTCTCCAACCGTTCATCAAGGTCATCGCTGGGGAGTGGGTGGCAGGCGGTGGCTTTCTCATTGCCGTACATACTGTCATCAAAGACCATCTCCCCCAACACCATCTCCGGGTGGTCGATAAAATAGCGGTTGATTGGGATGCCATCTTTATTTTCCTCCACGGTCAGCCACGGGCTGTTCTCCCCGTCCGGCACGATTTCCCTCCCCCGTTTCTGTAAGAATAGGATGTCCGTTGTCACCTCCGTTCCCGCCACCTGCCGGAACGCATTGTTTGGCAGGCGGATTGCCCCGATCAGTTCCGCCCTTTGTGCAAGGTATTTCCGATTGCCGGGGTTTGCCTTGTCCAATGTATACTTTGACGTGATCACGGCAAGGATGCCACCCGGCCGCAGTTTGTCCAAGGATTTTGCCAGGAAATAGTCGTGAATGCGGAAGTGGTAACGGTTATATTTTGGGTCGTCCACCCGGATGGAGTTGAAGGGGATGTTGCCAACTACAAGGTCGAAGAACTGGTCGGGGTGGGTAGTTTTCTCAAAGCCCATGATCTGAATGTCCGCCTCCGGGTAAAGCTGTTTTGCAATCCCGCCGGAGATTGGCTCAATCTCCACCCCGTACAGTCTGGAATCCCCCATGCTCCCTGGCAGGGCGGAGAAGAAATTCCCGGTTCCCATCGCGGGGTCTAAAATGTTGCCACTGCGGAAACCAAACTGCCCAAGCGCGTTATAGATATGGCGGATAATGCCCTGTTCCGTGTAGTAGGCGGTTAGGGTGTTCTCCTGTGCCGCTTGGAATTCCTCATCCGTCAGGATGTCTTTAATTTCCTGATACTGACTTTCCCATCCGCCTTTTCCCGGGGTCAGGGCGTTTGCCAGACCACCCCAGCCAACGAATTTCGCAAGGGTGGTCTGCTCCCCCTCGGTTGCCATACGGTTCTGTGACTGTAGTTCCTTCAATAGCCGGATTGCGGCGATATTGTTCTGGCATTTGGTCTTTGCGCCACCATCGTAGAGATGGTGGTCTGCTGAGAAATGGTAGTTCTGGCGGTGGGGTTGTGGTGGATTGGCGGGTTGGCTATTTTCCTCCCCATGCTGCCCGGTGGATAATGGTGGGGATGCCTGCCCTTCTGGTACAGGACTTCCCTCCCCTGCGTTTTGGACAAACTGTAGGCTTTCCCCTGTATGGGTTTCTTTTATATGATGTTCTCCCTCTTGCAGATTTCTTTCCGTTATCGTGGGATTTCCCATAGAGATTGGGACAGGCTTTGAAATATTGTGGGATTGTTTTCCTATTTCCCCATCATTGACACTTTTATGGGCTGGCTCTGGTTCTTTCTCCTGTATTATTTCCATTTCCCCCATCGCCTCCCCGTCTAGCATGGCATCGGTATCTGTTCCAGCGGTGTCCTCATAATTATCCCCATAATCATTGGAGGCTCCCATATCAAAAAGGGAAAGCTGGCCATCCTGCGCTATTCCCATTTCCTCCCCAACCGTGGGATTATCCTTGAAGTTATTTATATGGTGGGAACTGTTTTTTGTTCCTTCCCCAAAGTTGGGGCTTCCCGGTTGTCCTGGTTTTTCCATCCCTCCTTGCCCTATGGCATTGGTTGGTTTACCATCCAAACCATTGTTTTCTGTGTCCTCTTTCCCCCTAATCTCCACAGCCGGATAATTGCCATCCAATAATAAATGCTTTATCCGTTCCGCAAGTTCCTCATAAAGATAGGTACTTTCAGCCCCTTCTTCCCGGATAGTCAGTTTTTCCGCATCCCCTGTGATATGGAAATGATGCCTCCCATCCTTTGTGGTGTAGTCTACATCCATCCCCCGGTAAAAAAGCCGCAGGGTATGGGTTTTGAGGTATGCTTCACTATCCCCACGGAAGTATTCCGCAATCTCCATCTGCCATTCTTTTGCCTCCGGTACGATATCATCCGCACACAGGATGGTATCTACAAGGGCAATCTCTTCCTCCCCATGCTGGACGACGGCTTTTTGTTCTTTTATGATATCCCCCTGTATGGGTTCCTGCCCCTGCCTTTCTGTTTGTAGGGGGTCTTTTGGTTGTTCCCTTTCCTCTGGGGTTATTTCCCCATTCTGTTCTGGTACTGTCCATTCTTTCTGCAGTTTTTCTTCCCCCTCCGGCGAGATAACGAAAAAACCGCCCACGGACGGCTTAAAACCATCTGTGGGCGGCTGTGCTGCCTGTATGGGTTGTGGTGTTACCGGATGTGCATTACCACTTCGTTTGTCACGGTTTCCTCCGCCTGTTTCGTGAGCATCCCCAGATGCCCCGCCCTTGCCACCAAATCCTCCGTTTCCGGCATCGGGTATCTGACTAGGAGTTCCTGTACCAATTCTTTTTTCCGCCGTTCCGCTTCTTCGTCCACCTGCTGGATCATTTCGTTGATTTTCCCCTGTGCCACCAGTTCGGACAGCCGGTGCGGGTGTTTTTCCATCATGTATCCCTTCCACAGCCCGCCGAACCTCCCCGCTGGCATCCGGTCGGTCTTTTTCTCCCCGGAAATCTGGATTTCCGGGTACAGCATCCCGTTGCTGCCTTTGTGGTAAGTAAAATCCATCAATGGCTCTGTCCTCATACGCTTTCCTCCTCTCATTTTTAATGTTCTGGGTTTCCTGGTAAACCTCCCTTAAAATCGGTCTGGCAAGGGAAACGGTGTAGTTCCCCAATGCCATAAAAAGCAGGAGGCTGTTATAATTCTGGATGTTTTCAAAACTTCCATATTCAAATGGTTCCGTTTGTAACCCGCATTTTGAGAATACCGTAAAGGTAACACTTTCTTCCACCAGTTTCGCCAGTTCTGCTTTCACTGCCCCCTCTGGCATCCCATAGAGCGGGCTTTTTTCCTCCACTACCCGGAACCCCTCCAGATAGGCAGGCAGCATTTCCTTGACACGCTGCATTATTAGACCATGCAGGCAGGCTTCAATGCTGTCTGCCGGAAGCTGGTATTTTTCATGGAAGCGTACCATGGTTTCGTGGTAATCCCCCTCCTCCAACTTCCATAGGTATTTTTGCAGGTTGCGGCAGGACTGGACACTCCCATTCGTGTCAAGGAAATCAAATAGGTATTTGATACTTGCGTTCGGTTTTACCATATCGATCACCGCGATGCTTTTTGCCCCTCGGTTGATGCTGCGCCCAATCCGTGGGTCATGCCACTCATTAAATGTCCCAAGCTGCGTGGCATTTGGTTTCTGTGCGTAGATCAACACTGTATTGTCAAAAGAACGTTTGTAAAACCTTGCGACACAGGAAAGCAACCCTTTCCATTCCTCCGGTGTTTTGGTATATTCCTGCACCGACACCCGGTAAAGGTCGGCCAGTCTGGTCACTCTGTCCAAGCAGTCACCCCCTATTTTGTGGTTTTAGTTTTTTTATTTTTCTTTTTGGGTGCGCGGGATTTTTGGAATATCCTACAAGACGAATTCCTGTTTCCTTTGCGGATTTTAAATAATCCTACATCCTTGCGCACCCTGATTTCTTTTGGTATTATTCCTCTCCTGTTTCTTCTGGGAAATCGGTTTCCCCGTTTTGGCAGTTAAAATAGAATTTTAATGCCCGGTCAATGGTTTCCTCAATCTCTTTCGCACTCTGCCCTGCCGTGAAATATTTGGTGATCAGTGCAGGCTTCACTTTGATGGGCTGCGGTTTGTCGCTTTTTGGTTTCCTTGTCTTTTCCCCGGAAAGGATTTGGGTGGTGGTAACATCCGTGAGTTTCCCCGTTTCGTAGTAATTACGGAGTAATTCCGCCTTTTTCATATCTAGCTTGTAGCCCTCGGAAACCATAATATCAACAATCCGCTGTTGTTTTTCGGCATCCTCCACAAAGGAAAGGTCATAGGCAGCGAGGAATGAGATTTCACCAGTGTCCACCCTTTTTAATAGTTCTTCATTTAACCCCGACAAGCGGATATAACGCGCCACTTTTGCATGGGAAAGACCATATTCTTCCCCAATTTTATCCCTTGTTTTTAACTTGTGCTCAACTTGAGCAGAAGTTGGATTTTCCCTTGTTTCATGCGGGTTTAGGAGCATTTCAATCTCCGTTAAAAGGTCATTTCTCCTGCCCTGTGACTTCAATGCTTCATAATGCTGCGCCAGACAATACGCCCTTTCCGAATGGCTCATATCGGTAAAGGAGCGTTGCCGCAGGTTTGTTTCTGTCACAATCAGGATTGCTTCGTCATGGGTCAGGTTCTCCCGGACGATCACCGGGCCTTTCCTAAGCCCTGCAAGCATGGCAGCATTGCGGCGGTTATGCCCGCTCAGGATAATGTATTTCCCTTCCCCGGTATGCCAGAGGATGATTGGGAGCAGGATACCAAACTGCCGGATGCTCTCCACCATGTCATCGAGTTGCTGCCCCTCATACAGTTTGAATTTATGTTCTGGGAATGGTTCCATCTGCGAGAAGTCCATTTCCGGAATCCCGTCATGTATGGGTTCTGTATATGAAGCAGGGATATGCCCTTGGGATGCGGATTCCCCTTCATCCTTTTGCTCAAAGTTTAGCATCTCATCAAAATCCGCAAGGTTGATTTTCGGTCTAGCCAACCGCACACACCCCTTTCTCTTCTCTGCTTCCCTCTGTCGCCAAAAGTTCTTCCACGAACTGCCCGTAAGCAATGGCGGCCGGGTTATTTGGCATATACTCACAGATTGTCTTATGGTATAAGACCGCTTCTGCCACCTTGATGGAGCGCGGGATATGTGTCTTAAAAATCGGAACCATCCCCGCAAAACCCTGCTCAATCAATGCCCGCACCTGTGCGGATACTATCGTGTTTGGCGAGTCCATTGTGATTAGGATGCCTTCAATGGTTAGTCCGTGGTTGCTGTTTTTGCGGATGATCTGATAATGTTTCAGTAATTCCGCCAGCCCCTGCGTAGACAATAATTCCGCCTGTGTCGGGACAATGATGCTGTCTGCACACATCATTACATTGATCATCGGTGTCCCCATCTGCGGCATACAGTCAATGATGATGTACTGGTATCGGTCACAGATGGTATCCACATACTGCGACAGGATACGCTCCCGGAAATCAACATTGCACAGGTTGCGCTCCAACGTAAAGAGCTGCGAGTTGGACGGGACCACCTCCACGCCACTTTCATGTTTTAAAATGTAACTGTCCGGCTCTGGCAGCGGCTTGTCCTCAATCACCATACGCAATAATGTGTTGATTGTCACTTCAAGCTTGTTGGTGTTCTTTACACCGTAAATAATGCTGGAATGCCCCTGCCCGTCAAAGTCAATCAGGCAGGTTTTCTTCCCCTGCTTTGCCAGCAGGTAGGCTAAGGTCGTGGCGGTGGCCGATTTGCCAACGCCGCCCTTCTCGTTCATGATGGCGATGATTTTTGCCATTCGCTATTCTCCTTTCGTGGTTTTCTGGGTAAAGGTTTTCCCTGGGTAAGTGGGGATGGGTAAATAGGGTAAAAAAATAGGACTTAATCGGTAAAACCCTTATAATGAAAGGTTTTCTGATTAAGTCCTATTATATCAGTATCATATGAATAACAATATCCTCATTATACTGATAAACTTCTGCACCAACAATGGGGTGATTTGCTTGAAAGTTCTCTTTCGGTAATCCGTCAGTGCTGGTTTGGTTATTAGTAACATCACTTTCAACTATTCCCAAATAGATAAATTCGCTTTTTATCTTATGATACGAAATCTGCCCGGTGGATTGTTTGTATAATTTACCGTTCACACAAACCATTGGTGCTGCGTCAGCTATACCGGGAATGGTAACAATATCACCTTCGTTGGGGGGAAAATAATTAATTGTCACAACGCATATGAAAGTCAAACAAGCCGCTGCGGTAACTACCCACTTAATCCATTTACTATTTTTTTTCTTAGATTGATAACAGATAGCCTCATCAACATATTTGTTATTGACTTCACCCATAGCTTTAGAAAATCTTTCTGAATTCATACAAATACCTCTCTTTCCATTAAATATTCTTTCATTTTTTTGCGGATACGGGTAAGACGGACTGATATGTTTTTCTCTGTAAGACCTACGCAATCGGCTATCTCCCTATAACTATCAGAGAACCAATAGCGACGCATGAAAATAACACGATTTTCAACAGTCAAAGTATCTAAAAAATTTTCAATGATATGGGCTAATTCCTTTACTTCAATTTCAGTTTCCACTGTGTTGGGGGCTACTATACAGGCTTCGATTTCCTCCATAGCAATCGTATAAGTGCTTTTTCGTTTTGCTGCTTCTTTCTTGTAATAAAGGTTCAGTGAAATATTCCGGACAATTCTGCAGATATAGGATAACAGCGGTTTCGGTTGCGCCGGGGGAATTGCGTTCCATATGCCTAAATAAGCGTCATTCACACATTCTTCTGCGTCCTGTCTGTCATTCACAATGTTATAGGAAAGCAAGCTGCAAACCTTTCCATATTTTATGTTTAACTCCCGTATCGCCTGTTCTGAACGCTCGAAAAACAACCCAATAATTTCTTCATCTTCCATCAATCGCACACCTCCTTTCCATTTTCACCTAGTCATGTGCAAAACTCCATATCTCCAGTATTGATGCAGTTTTACGTGGCATAA
>CAMWUU010000098.1 GCA_947177515.1 uncultured Lachnospiraceae bacterium | reverse complement strand
GTCTGCGGCGCTTCCTGTCCCATCCGCAAAAGAAGGCGCTTCCCGTCCCGACCATATTTGATTGCATTGCCAAGCAGGTTAGAAAACGCACGGGCAAGAAGCGTACCATCCGCTTCCACAACCGCCCGGTCAAGTTCCTTTTCTAACACCAGTTCAAGCCGGCTCTCCGAAATTGCCGGATAGGCCTCCTCTGTTAACTGTTCCATCATCTTTATCGCATCAATCGGGGCAAGGGTCAATGTCAGCTCTGAGGAACCGTACTTAATATAATTAAATAGATCTTCGGTCAGGCATTGCAGCCGCTTTGCCTTGCGGTAAGCTACTGAAATATAATGCCTCCTTGTATCCTCGTCCACATCTTTCTCCGTTACCAGTTCCAGATATCCGACCACGGAAGTCAACGGGGTACGCAGGTCATGGGCAATGCTTGTAATCAAGTCATTTTTTGCCCCCTCGTTTTTCTTCTCCTCCGTTTCAATCTCCTCAAGCTCCTCCGCCATTGCGTTAAAACTTTCCGCAATCTGCGTAAGTTCATTGGACTGGCGGACTGTGATCCGCGCGCCGGATTCCCCCGCAGCAAACCTTCGTATGCCCACCGTAATCTCCTCAAGATATGCAGTAAACTTGCGCGTAAAGAGCAAAAAATAAAGGATAAAGAAAAACAGCGCAAGCAGGATGGCAAGACCAGAAAGTGCAAATACAGTGCCCTTCTTTAACCCGTGCCCGCCTATTTTTTCCTGACGGAGTGAATTCCCACTGTCTGCCAAAACTGTCCCCGACGTTTCCCCAATAGGTTCCGAAAGATTGATATGTCCCTGGTAATATCCTTTCTCCCCCCCAAGTTCTATATTAGTCTGGTCGCCCTGTACCAGCATCAGCATACCGTATACCGCAAAGCCCAACACAAAAAGCGTAAGCGCGGTAAGCAGCATACTGGCTAACGTATAGGCAATCATCTGTAATTGGAAACCAAAATGTCCTCTGCCACGTCCTTTAGCGTTCAATGCGGTACCCTACCCCCCAGACCGTCTTTATAATCTCCGCATTTTTCGGATCCATCTCTATCTTTTCACGGAGCCTGCGGATATGCACCATGACCGTATTGTTGGCTTCATACATTTTCTCGTTCCAGACACGTTCAAAAATCTCGTCAGTCGAAAAAACTTTGCCCGGGTTTGATGCCAGAAGATAGAGGATATCAAATTCGATCGGTGTCAGTTTCACATCCCTTCCATAGGAAGTTACACACCTTGTTTCCCTGTTGATTGTAAGGTCGCGGACTGTAACCTCCGACTCCGTATGCTGCTTTGCCCCGGGATTCAGGCTTGTATAGCGTCGAAGCTGCGATTTCACACGCGCAGTCAACTCCAGCGGGTTAAACGGTTTACTCACATAATCGTCCGCCCCGTTGCCAAGCCCCATGATTTTGTCAAGATCCGTTGATTTCGCACTAAGCATAATGATTGGGATATTACTCTTTTCCCGGATGCGCTGGCACAGTTCAATCCCACTGATGCCGGGCATCATAATATCAAGGATTGCAAGCATAATCTTTTCTTTCTCCAGAACCCGCATTGCCTCACGGCCATCATATGCTTTAAAAACATGGAAACCATCCCCTACCAGATGAATTTCCACCAGCTCCGCAATCTCCCTGTCATCATCCACCACCAAGATATTTACCTGTTCCATGCCCAACCTCACTCAAACTCCTTCCCAAACATGCCACTTTCCTTTCCTTGCCCCCATAAGCTGCACCACCCCTTTACGTATTCCATTTGCAGCCAGTATAACATAGGTTTTACGGGAAAGTCTTTAATATTTTCTTACAAAACACGGAAAGTTTTCGTGCAGACAAAAGGAGACTCCATACACACAAGGCATCGATCTTCCTTGGCCTTGTGGCAGGAGTCCCCCTGATTCCCATCGGATGTGAGCAGTACTGTAAGCCGGGTTCTGTATCTGATGACCATCTTTCTTGACTGCATGTCACCATGCAGCTCCTCCGCCCTGCGGCGGAACGCGACCTACCGGAAGGCACGACGGGCCGCCGTATCGCCTTCCCTGCCCAAAGGCATGTTTTGGTCTTGCTTCAGGTGGGGTTTACACAGCCTTCCCTGTTACCAGGGAAGCGGTGGTCTTTTACACCGCCATTCCACCCTTACCATACGCTGCCCGCCAAAGCGGACTGCGCAGGCGGTTTCTTTTCTGTTGCACTGGCCTTGGGGTCACCCCCACCGGACGTTATCCGGCACCCTGCCCTATGAAGCCCGGACTTTCCTCACCGCAAAAGGGGAAAGACAATACCTTCCCGCCCAAACGGCGCGGCCATCCGTACTACTCACGGTTGTTTATTGTAACATATGCAAATAGGCTTGTCAATTTACATTTTTCTTTATTTCTTCCTACAAAAATAGAGGAAGTACCTGCTAGGATCTCCCTCCATTTTCTGTAATCAAAAAGTGTATTACTTTTTTCGCAGCTCCTCCTCATACTGGAGCAAAAGCTTTTTCTCATTGCGGAATGATTCCCCGAGCATCTGGATCTGGACTTCACTGCATCCCATCATCTGCGCCTCAATCTCCTCTAGGATCATGGTACGCATCTTTCCCTGCTGATCGATCTGTTCATACAAAAGTAAGTCCGGTCTTACTTCCAGCGCATCCGCTAGGGCGACGAGGATTGGCAGTCCAAACTTTGTCCTTCCATTCTCAATATTACACATATGTGGCACTGAGATCCCCACCAGCTTCGCTAGTTTCTGCTGCGGTATTTTCCGCTCACGCCGGTACTTTTTTATTCTTTCCCCAATCGCCAAGTAGTTTATTTCCATAGTTTTCCTCCAGCATAATTTTATAAATTAATCTTACTGGATAAATTCCAGAACCGAAATAAACCACCGCGCAAGTTTGCTGTTTTTTTATTTATCTATATGCTAATTAATGCTTTTTATACAAAATATGGAAACTATTATCAGTTAGCATCGACATTATTTCCCAATCAGACCTTAAAACAGCTCCCTCCGACAAATTCGCGCAAAATCGAGTTATTTGGCACTCCTTCACTGCTCACACCAAGAAAATAATTCAAAAACTTCAGCAGACGCTTTGCTTCTGCATATTCTGCACATTCCCTTCCAATACCAAACAAAAGCGGCTCTGCAAACTGTTTGAGTACCGAAAGTTCATAGATCAGGGCAGAATTAAACATTACATCCGCATCCTCCTGGAATGGGAAGATATTTTCTTCCTCCCCCCGGCGCACACTTGGCCACATTGCAATGGTATCCTTCGCCGCTGTCCCCCGGGTTCTCGCATCGCGCACCATGCGTCTTATCAACCTGCCATCCGTTGTGGAAATGCGGTTGTGTTCATCAACATTCAACTGTGTAAGTGCACTGATATAAATCTTAAACTTACTTTCGCGCGGCAGGGCATAAGAAAGTGCATCATTCAGACCATGGATCCCCTCAATAACCAGGATATCCTCCGCCCCAAGTTCTTTATATATCCCCTTGTATTCCCTTTTCCCGGTTTTGAAATTAAAGCTTGGCAGTTCCACTCGTTCCCCCCGCAAAAGCGCTACCATATCATGGTTAAATTGCTCCACATCAATCGCTTCCAAAACCTCAAAATTATAGTTTCCATTCTCATCAAGAGGGGTATCTTCCCGATTTACAAAATAATCGTCAACCGCTATTGGCTGCGGCCTTAAACCAAGCGTGCGCAACTGGATGGAAAGGCGGTGTGAAAATGTTGTTTTGCCCGAGGAGGTAGGCCCAGCAATCATAACAAACTTAACATTGCCGCGCGCATAAATCTGTTCCGCAATCTTTGCAATCTCCTTCTCCTGGTACGCTTCCTGTACAAGGATCATCTCCGCAACGCTCCCCTGGCTGATCGCCCGGTTCAAATCCCCCACATTGCCAAGCCCCAGACTCTGCGCCCAGCGGTTTGACTGTTTCAGGACATTATAAAGCTTTTTGCGCGGTGTAAATTCCGTAAGCAGATCCGGCGTTTTTTTCTCCGGCATAAGCAGTAAGAAACCATCCTCATAAGCTGTTAAGTCAAATACAGGTAACACGCCGGTACTTTTCGGCATATAGCCGTAATAATAATCATAAAACCCATCTAACTCATAGATATTCGTGTTTGAAACAAGGCGGTAGCCAAAAAGCTTTTCCTTCTCGTACATGCCAACCTCATGAAACAGATGTGCTGCCTGTTCCGTACCAACTGTTTTTTTATAAAATGGAAGGTCGGAGGCTATCAGGTGTTTCATCTCTTCCTTTACCTGGGCAAGAAATGAAACAATATCCGGGTGTTTGTCCGTCCTCCAGTCTATCTCACCGTAGAGTCCCGCGCCAATCGAATACTCCATGCGCACCCGCTCAATCATATGCCCGCCCTGGCTCTCGTGCTCAGCCTTGCCATGCACCATGGTATCCGGTTTCCCGCCCATGTTTTCTGTTATCCTTCCCTCATTAAAAATCCTGCCGCTTACTTTATACATCGCGCGCATCATCACAAAAATCATACCGCGCACCAAGGTGCTGTGTCCTGCCGTATCCGCTGAAGTAATAAATTCAAGCTTCCCATCGTGTTCCACCGGTTTAAAAAGCTCCCTCAATTTGCCGTTAAGCGATGCCAGCATAATCGGATGCTCATACTTCCCCTGGTATTCCCACGCTATTTCCGCATAAGTCGTCCCCTTCGGATATTCCTTCTTTTCTCCACCAATTTCCAAATGATACATGTCCGTCCTCCTTTCCTAAAATGCCCCTGCAATGGGCGTTTCAGGGTATAATATATTATCTTGACAGGAAACTAAGAACCTCCCTTATCCGCCTGCATTCCTTGTGTAACTCGCACATGCGCTCCTTTGTCCTTTCTGATCCCTGCCCATCCAACTGACGCACAACTTCCTGTTTCTTTATAAGCTCACGCCGCAGATACTCCTTTAATACCGGATGTTTTTCCTCAATCAGGCGCGCCCCATAGCAAAATACTGCCTCCCTTGGCAGGGTATCCCATATATCCCCGGCTAGTTCCGTTCCCCCCGCACTTTCTGCACGCATTGCCGTATAAAACTTCCCGTCCTCCTCACACATATCCTCCGCTGTAATCAACCAACCCATTTTATGTAAAAATTCGCGTACCTGACCAATTTCTGACTGCGGCTGCAGCACAATCCATTTTGATGCAAGCACCTTCTCCCATCCCTTTTTTAAAATATCGACCATCAATGGTCCACCCATGCCACTGATCAAAATACAGTCCGCTTCCCCCGCCTTAAGCCCTGCCAGCCCATCTGAGAGCCGCGTCTTAACCCGCCCCTTTAGTCCATGACGTTTTATGTTCTCCTCTGCCCTCAAAAGCGGCCCGCCCTTTACATCCATCGCCAATGCATGTCCCACAGTACCATCGGACACAAGATACAGGCATGTATAGGCATGGTCGCATCCAATATCCGCAAACACACTGCATTTTGGCACAAGCGCCGCATTCATTAAAAGCCGCTTTGACATCGGCAGTTTTCCATCCATTTCTTTAAACTCCCTTTTTCATGTTCCGGTAAAACTATCAGTTACAATTCCAGATAGTCTTTTAACTTCTTACTCCGGCAAAGCCGTATTGCTACAGTTCCAGATAGTCCTTTAATTTCTTACTCCGGCAAAGCCGCAGTGCTACAGTCCCAAATAGTCTTTTAATTTCTTACTCCGGCAAAGCCGCAGTGCTACAGTTCCAGATAGTCTTTTAATTTCTTACTGCGGCTTGGATGGCGCAGTTTGCGCAGGGCTTTTGCCTCGATCTGTCGGATGCGTTCCCTTGTAACATCAAATTCCTTGCCAACTTCCTCCAGCGTGCGCTGCCTGCCATCATCCAGTCCAAAACGCAGGCGCAGGACTTTTCTCTCCCGATCCGTCAGGGTGCCAAGCACATCGTTAAGCTGCTCCTTTAACATCGTAAATGCTGCTGCCTCCGCAGGCACCGGGAGGCGGTCATCCTCCACAAAATCCCCAATATGGCTGTCTTCCTCCTCACCGATCGGTGTTTCAAGCGATACGGGTTCCTGGGCAATCTTCTGGATTTCACGCACGCGGTCAACCGAAAGACTCATCTCCTTTGCGATCTCCTCCGGGTAAGGCTCACGTCCGAGTTCCTGCAAAAGCTGTCTTTGCACACGGATCAGCTTGTTAATGGTTTCCACCATATGCACCGGGATGCGGATGGTCCTGGCCTGGTCTGCGATCGCCCGCGTGATCGCCTGACGGATCCACCAGGTGGCGTAGGTGCTGAATTTGTACCCTTTGCGGTAATCAAATTTCTCCACCGCTTTAATCAGACCAAGATTCCCCTCCTGGATCAAATCCAAAAACTGCATCCCCCTGCCCACATAACGCTTTGCAATGCTGACCACCAGGCGCAGGTTAGCCTCCGCTAACCTCTTTTTTGCATCGGCATCCCCCCGCTCCATGCGCACAGCCAGTTCCGTTTCCTCATCAGCGCTTAAAAGCTGGACTTTTCCGATCTCTTTTAAATACATGCGCACCGGATCCTCAAGCCCGATCCCCTCCGGCACGGACAAATCAATTTTGGACAGATCCTCACTCTCCGCCTCGATCAGGGCAAGCTCACTCTCATCCACATCAATCTCGTCCTCCGGCCCGATAAACTCTGTTTCCGCCGGTTCCCTTAAGACATCCACCTCATTTTTTTCCAGGTAATCATAGATTTTTTCCATCTGCTCACTGCCAAGTTCCAGTTCCGCAAAAAAATCATTGATTTCCTCATACTCAAGCACATTTTTCTTGCTCTTTGCATACTGCAGAAGTTCTTTCAGTTTCTCATGAAATTTTACCATGTTTTCGTCCATAAAAAATCCTTCCTCCTGTACCCATAGGTTAACCAAGATTTAAGGAACTATGCAGTTTGCCCAGTTCCCTGCGCTCCTCCATAATGCGCTGTAACGCCGCAAAATCATTTTGCCCCACTGCAAGGGCATATTGTACATCAAGGCTGTTTTGCTTCACACGCACCACCGTATCCGCAAATTCCTTTTTCCTTCCCTGCTCGTCCATCGGCGCATCCAGTTTTGTGGAAAAAAGTTCCGCTGCCTGCTGCTGCTGTCCCGCATCTTCAAAACGCCCGATCAGTTTCGCGGGATTCACACTCCCATACTCTTTGTACTCCTCAAAAACCATCCCCGCCACATGGTGATAGAATTCCTCCGTAAAATCCTCCGGTCCGATAATACCCTTAATGCGGGCAAAAGCGTCCGGCTCCTCAATCAGCCTCGTAAGAAGGAGCCTCTGGGAACGTTTCATCCCCTCTTTTGGCTTGCCCTTTTTTTTCGCATCCTCCCTCTGCCGCTCCACACTCCCGACGGCAACCCGCACGCTCTCCCCCTGCGCGCCGTACCGGTTCACAAGCTTTCTTAGGCTCTCATAGCTGATACAGTATTTTTCCGCGAGTGCCTCCGTATAATTGTTCCGCTCCAGTTCTTCCGAAAAATTAAGCAGGCGCTTAGCCATCTCATTATAAAATCGCGTCTTCTGCTCCGGGTCTGCAAGATCATAATCCTTTTGCAGCACATCAATTTCATAAAAAAAACTGTTTTGCGCACCATTAATCCGTTTCTGGTATTCCTCTGACCCAAGTGCCCGGATAAACTCGTCAGGATCCTTATATGGGCGCATATCGACAACACGCGTAAGAATCCCCGCTTCCTTCAGCAAAGGGATGGCACGCAGTGCTGCCTTAACACCCGCCCCGTCACTGTCGTAGGTTAATACCACTTCCTTTACATAGCGCGCCAGTATCCTTGCATGTTGTGTGGTAAGCGAAGTGCCCAGCGAGGCAACCGCATTGGTATAACCAGCCTGGTGCAGGGAGAGTACATCCATATATCCCTCGCAGAGCAGGAAATAATTCATCCTGCTCGACCTGGCAAAATTCAGACCGTAAAGGTTCCTGCTTTTCTCAAAAATCGGCGTTTCCGGGGAATTTAAGTACTTTGGTTCCCCCTCACCCATCACACGCCCGCCAAAGGCGATTACACGGCTGTTCACATCCATAATCGGGAACATTACGCGGTTCCAGAATTTATCGCTGCCCCCGCACGCCTCATCCAATGTCACAAGCCCCGACTGTCTTAACAGTTCATCCTCGAACCCCAGATTCTTTAAATACTTGTAAAGGTCATCCGAATATTTATTAGAATACCCAAGTCCGAAACATGAGATAATACGATCCGTGAGCGCACGCTTTTTTAAGTACTGCATCGCCAGCTTCCCGCGCGCTGATTTAAGCTGGTAAAAATAATACTTTGCAGCCTCCTTGTTTGCCGCATAGAGCCTGGCCTTAAACTGCGCAGCGCGCTTTGCCTCCTCGGAATACTCCATCTGCGGCAGTTCTACATGCGCGCGATCCGCTAACATCTGAAGTGCCTCAAGAAATGTTAGATTTTCATATTCCATCAGGAAAGTAAAGACATTGCCTCCCTTCCCACATCCAAAGCAATAAAACATCTGTTTGGAAGAACTAACCGAAAACGAGGGGGTCTTCTCATTATGGAACGGACAGCACGCCATATGGCTCGAACCCTTCTTTGTCAGGTGCAAATAGGAACCGATCACATCCACAATATCATTTTTGGAACGGATCTCCTCCACAAGCTCCTCGGGATAATACATAGTTTCCTCCCCTTTTCTTTATCATACCAATATGGAACCGCAATTCTTCCCTGTCAAAACACGTTCCATGCTTTTGGAATCACAATCTCCATATATTTCTGCACGGCATAATGATCCGTCATTCCCGCCACATAATCACAGACCACACGGTACTCCGGTTCCCCAAGCTCCTCAATCATATAGCGGTATTCTTCCGGCAAAAGCCCTATATTCCCCGCATAATAATAATAGAGCTGTTCAATCATCGCCTCCGCCTTTGTTTCCTCCGCCTTTGCTACCGGGTTGGTATAGACATTTTGAAACATGTACTTTCTAAGCCCGGCCATCGCCGCGGAAACTTCCTTTGACATGCTTATATCATCCCCGCCCTCGCTCTGCATCACAATATCATGGATCATCGTATTCAGGCGCTCCCTGACACTATGCCCCAAAATCCTTGTATATTCTTCCGGGATCCCTTCCTCCGTAATAATATGCCCGCGAACCGCATCATCAATATCATGGTTGATATAGGCAATTTTATCCGAGAGCCGCACAATTTTCCCTTCTAGCGTTGCGGGTGCTCCTGCCGAACGGTGATTTTTTATGCCGTCGCGCACCTCGAAGGTAAGATTCAACCCCCTTCCATTCTTCTCTAAGCGTTCCACCACACGGATACTCTGCGCGCAATGGTCAAATCCCCCGGGACAGACACGGTTAAGTGCCCGTTCCCCCGCATGTCCAAACGGCGTATGCCCAAGGTCATGCCCAAGCGCGACTGCCTCTGTCAAATCTTCATTTAAACACAGCGCCCTTGCAATCGTCCGGGCATTCTGCGCCACCTCAAGCGTATGTGTCAGCCTTGTGCGGTAATGGTCGCCCTCAGGAGCCAGAAATACCTGCGTCTTCCCCTTAAGTCTTCGAAACGCCTTGCAGTGCAGGATACGGTCACGGTCACGCTGATAAACCGGCCGCAGGTCACAGGGTTCCTCCGCACGGTCACGTCCTCTCGACGCATCGGAGAACGCTGCGTGGGGGGAAAGCAGCTTATGTTCCCTCTCTTCCTGTTTCTCCCTTATACTGATAATTTTTTCCATCCCATACACCCCCATTCCTGCAAAACTGACAAAATTACTCCTCTATTTATATTATTCTGTAATTCCAGCGGATTTTCCTTTTTTCAAAAAAATTTTTCCTTAAAAAAATTTTAGCCGCCCCAAACAGGCAGGATTTCCGGGCACACACCTTCCTACATGCCCGAAATCTGCCCCATTTAAAGCAGCTATAAAGATTTTATACAAATAAATGTCCGACCTGGTATACAACCGTCGCCATTAACCATGCAATAAAAAGCTGATAGACAACCGTTGCCAACGTCCATTTCACAGACTTCAATTCCCTTCTAATCACCGCAATGGTTGCCACGCATGGCGTGTAGAGCAACACAAAAACCATAAGCGCATATGCATTTAGGGCAGTAAAACCAAGCCCCGCCAAAAGTGTGGAAAGCTGTGCCATCCCTGCAGAGGAACTCGCATTCCCGATACCAAAAAGCACCGAGATACTTGAAACGACAACCTCTTTAGCCGCCAGCCCCGATATTAGTGCAAGTGCAACCTGCCACAAGCCAATCCCGGCAGTTGACAGAACCGGCACAAGCGCCCTGCCGATAATCGCACCAAAACTCTCCCCCATATCATCCACCAGCCCCGCAGGTCCAAAATTCAGGATGAACCAGACAATGATCGAAGCAAAAAAAATCGTCGTGCCGGCCTTGGTCAGGTAATCCTTCACCTTTTCCCAGACATAGATTGCAATCGTCCTGGCATTTGGCGTGTTATACTCCGGCAACTCGATCAGAAGGGGGTTTCGTGTTTCCCGGCGCGCGCAGGCTTTCTTACAGGAAGCGCAGGAGGG
>CAMWUU010000097.1 GCA_947177515.1 uncultured Lachnospiraceae bacterium | reverse complement strand
CAGAATCATGGTATCGTGGCAATCCCGACGGGGATGCCTGGGACGGATGCGAATTCTGCGGAGGACTATGAAGTCCAAGGGGTAGCGTTCGTACCTAGAAATAAACCTGCTACAGCACATAGATACGAAGAGGAATGTATTAGGTGAAATAAAATCTTTGTATATAATTTGGTGAAAAAAGATGTTCCAAGTGGAGCGTCTTTTTTCATGTCCACTGTGAAAATAACTTGTAGGGAACCAAAATAGTTATACCATAAAAGGCGAACAGAACTATGTTTAGTAAAGAAGAGAACCTCGTTGAATGGGAGAAAGCCTTTAGGTGGTTTTACAACATGTGAAGTTTAGAAATATAAAATCTATGTATTGGGAAGACAAAAATTGGAGAAAGAATAAGATTAGGATATCTCTAAATGATTTGAAAAATATTTGTAAGGTTAAATATACAATAAAAACATATCCGAAAATTGGATTGACAAAAACCTCCTGAATCGATATAATCTGTAAATAATGGTGAAAATCCAGTATTTATATAAAAACAGCATATGCCCACACAGAGCCGGAATAAATTTACGGGAGGGAAGCGGACGGAAATTTATTCCAGTGTGGGGGGCACTGGGAGGGCAGATGCGGGACTTATAATAAGGAGGTTTTTTACATGAAAGCATACGGAGTGAATGAACTTAGAAGAATGTACCTGGAATTCTTTGAGAGCAAGGGACACTTAAAAATGAACAGCTTTTCCCTTGTGCCTCAAAACGACAAGAGTTTACTTTTAATCGGTGCAGGTATGGCACCATTAAAACCTTATTTTACCGGACAGGAAATCCCGCCAAGACGCAGGGTAACGACATGTCAAAAATGTATGCGCACAAGTGATATCGATCACGTCGGTAAAACGGCAAGACATCTCACCTTTTTTGAGATGCTTGGCAATTTTTCATTTGGCGACTATTTTAAACATGAGGCAATTACATGGTCTTGGGAATTTTTGACAAAAACACTTGGCATGGATCCGGACAGGCTCTACCCATCCATCTACAGTGAGGATGATGAGGCATTCAAGATCTGGAATGAGGAAATCGGTATTCCAGCGGAGCGCATCACGCGTTTTTACCGGGATGAAAACGGTGATTGCGACAATTTCTGGGAGCATGGCGCAGGACCGTGCGGACCATCCTCGGAGATTTACTATGACCGTGGCGAAAAATACGGCTGCGGGAAACCGGATTGTAAGGTCGGCTGCGACTGTGACCGCTTTATGGAAGTCTGGAACAATGTATTTACCCAGTTTGAGAGCGATGGGGATCATCACTACACCCCGTTAAAGAACAAGAACATTGATACCGGTATGGGTCTGGAGCGTCTTGCTGTTGTAATGCAGGATGTGGATTCTGTCTTTGATATTGATACAATGAAGGCCATCCGCGATAAGGTTTGCTGGTTGGCTCATGTAACCTATGAAACGGATGCGAAGAAGGATGTTTCCATCCGCCTGATTACCGACCATATCCGCTCTGTCACCTTTATGACCGCCGATGGTATTCTGCCGTCAAACGAGGGGCGCGGCTATGTACTGCGCCGTCTGCTGCGCCGTGCGGCAAGACATGGCAGGCTTCTTGGCATTGACGGGCTGTTCCTAGCAAAACTTGCGCAGACTGTAATTGATGAGTCAAAGGATGGCTATCCGGAACTTGAGGAGAAGAAGGAATATATTATTAAGATTTTAACCAATGAGGAGGAAAAATTTAACAAAACAATTGATCAGGGTCTTTCCATTCTTTCCGAAATGGAAGAGCGTATGGTGAACCAGGGCAGCAGGACGCTTTCCGGCGAGGATGCATTCCGCCTTTATGATACCTACGGTTTTCCGATTGACCTGACGGAGGAGATCCTTAATGAGAAGGGCTTTGCTGTGGATATGGATGGATTTAAAAAAGCGATGGAAGTGCAGAAAACCACGGCGAGGGAAGCGCGCGGTGAAACCAATTATATGGGGGCGGACGCGACCGTGTACGACCAGATTGATGTGAACCTTACCTCGGAGTTTGTTGGATATCAATGCCTTGTTACAGAGTCTAAAATTTCTGTTATGACAAATGAAACTGCGATTGTAACAGAACTTAACGAGGGTATGAACGGCACCATCCTTGTGGAGCAGACTCCGTTCTATGCGACAATGGGTGGACAGGAGGGCGATGCCGGCGAAATCGTCTGCGGTGATGCCAGATTTCTGGTTGCAGATGCCATAAAATTAAAGGGCGGCAGGATTGCGCACCGTGGAATGGTAATGAGCGGTATGTTCCAGACAGGACAGACAGTTACCCTAAAAGTGGATGCGGCAGCGCGCGCTGCAACCTGCAAGAACCACAGTGCCACCCATCTTTTGCAGGAGGCGCTGCGAAAGGTGCTAGGAACCCATGTTGAGCAGGCGGGTTCCTTAGTAAACCCGAACCATCTGCGTTTTGACTTTACGCATTTTTCGGCAATGACAAAGGAGGAGATTGAGGAAACCGAGGCGATTGTAAATGCAAAGATTGCTGAGCGCATCGAGGTTGTAACACAGGTGCTTGCGATTGAGGAGGCAAAAAAGACCGGTGCAAAGGCACTCTTTGGTGAAAAGTACGGCGAAACCGTCCGCGTTGTCTGCATGGGAGAATTTTCCAAAGAATTCTGTGGTGGTACGCATGTGGACAACACTGGTGCGATTGCAGCATTTAAAATTCTCTCCGAGTCCGGTGTGGCAGCGGGTGTGCGCCGAATTGAAGCCATTACGGCGGACAGTGTATTTGAACATTACCGCAGGGTGGAGGAGGAACTGAATGCGGCAGCAAAAGCCGTGAAAGCGGAGCCGGCTGCCCTTGTAAAAAAAGTGGAGGCACTTCTTGAGGAAATAAAGGAGCTTCATTCCGAAAATGAAAAATTAAAAGCAAAGCTTGCAAATAATTCTCTCGGCGATGTGATGGGTCAGGTTAAAGAACTTGGCGGGATGAAAGTACTTGCAGCAAAGGTGCCGGAAGTGGATATGAACGGGCTTAGAAACCTGGGCGACCAGATAAAGGAAAAGCTTGGCGAGGGTGTTGTCTTTCTTGCATCCGCGCAGGGCGGCAAGGTGAATCTTGTGGCAATGGCGACCGAGGGCGCGATGAAACTCGGTGCCCATGCGGGCAACCTGATTAAGGAAGCAGCAGCGCTTGTGGGCGGCGGCGGCGGCGGACGACCAAATATGGCGCAGGCGGGCGGCAAGAACCCGGAAGGGATTGACGCGGCGATTGCAAAAGTATATGAGATTTTGGGAAAATAGATCTTGTGTCCTATGGGGTAAATATGTCTTTTTCGCCATCTTTTTGAATTTTTTTCAAAAAACTGTTGACGAAATAGAAAAATATGCTATAATGTAGGCAGTGCTTTTATAATACCCAAACAGTTGGTGTAAGCACAATACACAACTGGAGGGAGGTCAGGTGAGAGAATATGTCGAACGTTATTGTCAAAGAGAACGAGACTTTAGACAGCGCTCTCCGCAGGTTCAAAAGGAACTGCGCGAAGGCGGGGATTCAGCAGGAAATCCGCAAGAGAGAGCATTACGAGAAGCCAAGTGTGAAGCGTAAGAAGAAGTCTGAGGCAGCTCGCAAGAGAAAGTTCAAATAATCATGTGCAGGAAAAGACCTCGATCGATCGGATTGAGGTCTTTTTTTGCCGTTTTTCGAATATGTTAAAAGGAACCAGATATTCTTAGGATGTGTGGAGTATGACCTGGCAGAACAGTACAAAACCGGAGCACGAGAAGAACCGGAAAAAGGAGAACGGCGGGCTGTATAAACAGTTGAAGGAGCAGGAAAAGCGTGAAAAGCAGGAAAGGTTAAGCTTCCTTGAAGTCCTTTCCGAAAGCATTTCCCTGCCGCCGGACGTGTTGGCCGGCGCGCCGATCGTCACGATGCACGGCAGGAACGCGGTCTACATAGAAAACCATAAAAAGATTACGGAATATAGCGAGGAGCATATCCTGATACAAACAAAAAGCTGCAAGCTGGCAATCGAGGGGAAACGCCTTAAAATTGATTATTTTACGAAGGAGGAGTTAAAGATCAGCGGCCTGATCCGGCGTATCTCCTACGGGGAGGAGGCATAGTGAAAAGCAGACTTACTAAGCGGCTGACCTGTTATTTTGGCGGGATGGCGCAGATATGTATCAGCGGGAGCAATGCGGAGCGCTTTATTAATCTTTGCCAGTTCCAGGAGATCCCGTTAAAGGATATCGAGAAGGACGGGTGCCGCTATCATGCAACGATCCCGGCAAGGGATTATTTCCGCCTGCGCCCGGTAATCAAAAAGACCGGCATATGCCCGAAGATCACAAAGCGTTCCGGCCTTCCGTTTTTTTTAAAAAGGAACCGGAAACGCAAGGTATTACTCCTTTGCGCCCTCCTCTTTGTGGGGATGGTTTATTACCTTTCGGGCTTTCTTTGGCGCATTGAATTTGACGGATGCCATTACCATACCAAGGAACAGCTTCGCGAGTTCCTAAGGGAGATTGGGGTTGCCGAAGGTGTCCGGAAAGAAGCAGCGGACTGTACGGCAATCGAGGAAAGTATCCGCAGCCGCTTTACGGATATCGGATGGGTTTCGGCGGAACTTACCGGTACGGTGATGAAGATACATATCCAGGAAACGCGCATGCCTTCGCTTGATGCGGATCGGGTGGTGGATGGACTGGGAAATGCATGGGGGGAGGAAACAGGGCATATCGTGGCAGCGTGTGACGGCATCGTGGCAGAGGTGACAGTAAAGAGCGGCACAGCCATGGTAAGACCGGGGGATGTCGTGAAAAAGGGCGATATCCTGATTAATGGCGTGATTGATGTGGTCGGGGATGATGGCAGCGTTGTGGCAAGACATGCGGTACTCGCTGCGGGCAATGTGCGCCTGAAATGTGTGGAAGACTACAAAGAAAGCATCCCGCTAAGCTACGAGGAAAAGGTCTATACAGGGCATGACAGGAAGGGGATTGTACTGGAAATATTTGGGAGAAAAATATTTTCATATAATTCTGGTAATTCTTATCAGAATTGTGATATAATAACGGAAATGGGGCAGTATTGCATTGGGGAGAACTTTTATCTGCCGCTTGTATGCAGGAAGACAACAGTAAGGGAGTATACACTCATTCCTTCCGTCCGGACAAAGGAGGAGGCGGAGCTTGCTGCCCGCCAGTTACTGGTGCGGTACCTGGAAGAAAAAAAGCGTGGCGGTGCTGTAATTCTTGAAAAACAGGTGGCTGCCCGTTTCACAAAAACGAAATGTGTGTTTGAGGGGCAGTTGATTTTTAACGAGAGTGCATGGGAATACCGCAGGATTAAGCAGGAAGAGTGGAGGTTCGATAGCGAAGATGAGTATAACACAGACAGTAATTGATATACCAGCAGAATATGAGAAAAAAATATTTGGGGAGTATGATGCCTACGCGAAGATTTTGGAGCGGACATACCATGTTACGCTGATTTCGCGGGATGGCGGCGTGAAAATTATCGGGGAGCCGGGACCGGCCGGGAAGGCAGCGGCAGTACTGGAAAAACTCCTTACCTTAGCACGCGGCGGCGGGGAGATCTCGGAACAGTCCGTCAATTATGCGATTTCGCTGAATATGGAGGATAAGGCGGATGCATTGCTTGAGATTGACAGGGATCTGATCTGCCACACGGTTTCCGGAAAGCCGGTCAAACCGAAAACACTCGGACAAAAAGCCTATGTGGATCAGATACGCCAGAAGATGATTGTGTTCGGTATAGGGCCTGCGGGGACGGGGAAAACTTTCCTTGCGATGGCGATGGGCATTACTGCGTTTAAGAACGATGAGGTAAGCCGGATTATTTTAACGCGCCCTGCCATTGAGGTTGGGGAGAAACTTGGGTTCTTGCCGGGGGATTTGCAAAGCAAGGTGGATCCTTATCTGCGTCCGCTCTATGACGCACTGTACCAGATTATGGGTGCGGAAGGGTATCTGCGCAATGCGGAGAAAGGGCTGATCGAAGTAGCGCCGCTTGCCTATATGCGGGGGCGCACCTTAGACAATGCCTTTATCATCTTAGATGAGGCGCAAAATACAACACCCGCACAGATGAAAATGTTCCTGACACGTATTGGGTTTGGCTCAAAGGTTGCCATCACGGGTGACCTGACACAGAAGGATATCCCGGCGGGGCAGCCATCGGGACTGGATACGGCGATAAAAGTACTTTCCGGTATTGATGAGATCGGTTTTTCTTATCTGACTAGCAGTGATGTGGTGCGGCATCCGCTTGTGCAGAAAATTGTGATGGCGTATGATAATTATGAAAAGAGGCAGCAGAAAGGGAAAGCCCCATCCGTCCGCCGCGGGGAGGCGGTTAAAAAGGTAAGGAAGGGGTCGGGCATCCCGCAAAAAGGGGGAACCTATGACAATCGACATAGAATATGAAACGGAAATGGCGCTGGGTATTGACCATAAGTCGGTGATTGACCGTGTTGTCCTGGCGGTCCTTGACTGCGAGAAATGTCCGTATGAAGCGCAGGTAAACATCCTGATTACGGACAGTGATAACATAAGGCAGATTAATCGGGAATACAGGGGGATTGACGCGCAAACGGATGTACTTTCCTTTCCGGTGGCGGAATATAAGACACCTGCGGATTTTAACTCGCTTTCAGGACAGATGGGCTGTTTCCACCCGGAAACAGGCGAACTTTTGCTTGGGGATATCGTCCTTTCAGTGGAGCGGGTAATTGCGCAGGCAAAGGAATATGGGCATTCTAGGGAACGGGAACTGGGGTTTTTGGTTGCGCACAGTATGCTCCATCTGCTAGGTTATGACCATATAAAGGAAGATGAGCGCTTAATTATGGAACAGAGGCAGAGGGATATTTTGGAAGGAATTGGATTAAAAAGATGAGAATCTGGCAGAGAAAGATACGGTTTGCGGCATGCATTTTACCCCTGCTTGCGGCATGTCTTTTGGGTGGCCTTTCCGGCTGCGGGAAAAAACCGGAAGGGGGGATGGGCAGTGCATGGGAGAGAATCCCGGATTTTGCGGTTAAAGCACCAAGCACAACCACCACCCCGACTCCTTTGCCAAGTCCCACGCCGACCCCGGATCCATATATGGGAAAGAAGCAGAGTATGCTGACCGGGGAGTGGATTGATAAAGAGCAGGTGGAGCAGCGCCCTTATGCTGTTATGTTAAACAATATCAAGGTAGCCAGTCCGCAGAGCGGGATCGGACAGGCGGATATCGTGTATGAGGCGCTTACGGAGGCAGGCATTACAAGGTTTTTGGCATTATTTTCCAGTATCGGTAAGGATACCCCGGCAGCGGACAGGCTTGGTTCGGTACGCAGTGCGAGGCATTATTTCGTGAGTTTTGCGGACGAGTACGATGCGATATTTGTGCATTTTGGGGAAACAACCTATGCTACAAAGAAAATGAAGAAACTGGGGATTGACCATATCACCGGGATGTACGGAGCCGGTGTGGCAAGTTTTTACCGCGACAAATCCATCAAAGCGCCGCATAATGCTTTTGCTTCGCTTGAGGGCATCCTTACGGCACTAGAGCGGGCAGGAATCCGCACGGAGTATGAGGAGGGCTATGAAGCGCATTTCCGTTTTTATGCGGAGGATACGGATTTGATGGCAGGGGAAGAAAGTCTTGCGGCCGACGGGATTACGCTTGGCTTTTCGGCATATACTTCGCCATATTTTACTTATGATAAGGAAACAAAACTTTATACCCGCTACCAATTTGGAGGGGTGCACACGGACTACAATACTGGGGGGGAACTTAAATTTAAGAACCTGATTATCCAGTTTGTGGATGAGTGGAATATTGATAAGAACGGCTACCAGACCATGGATATCGAGGATGCGAAAGGAACAGGATATTATCTGACAAACGGGATCTGTGTGTCGGTCACCTGGGTAAAGAAGGAAAGTACACGTTTTATGCGCTATTATGGCACGGATGGGGAGGAACTTACCATTAACCCGGGGAAGACCTATATCGCCGTGTTCCCGCAAAACCGTGAAAAATATATTACAATCGGGCAGGAAGGGCAGTAGCACTGATGAGGGATACGAAACAAAATAATTACCTGGTCCAGGGCAGCATCCTCGCAATTTCCTCCATCCTTTCCCGCTTTATCGGGATGCTCTACCGCATACCCCTGACCAATATTGTCGGGGATGTAGGGATGGGATATTACAGTTCTGCCTATGAACTATACAACCTCGCGCTAATCCTTTCTTCCTACAGCATCCCGACTGCCGTGTCAAAACTAGTCAGCAGCATGGAATCGAAGAAACAGTACCGCAATGCGCATCGGGTCTTTTTGTGCACATTAAAACTTGCATCCGTTATCGGGCTTTTGATGAGTTTGTTTGTCTATGCATTTGCGGGTGTGTGGGCTTCCATGGTAAAGAGCGCGCCGGTAGCCATCCCGCTGCGCGTGCTTTCGCCAACCATCTTTGTGTTTGCCCTGATGGGGGTGTTCCGCGGGTATTTCCAGGGTAAGCATACCATGGTACCAACCGCCCTTTCACAGTTGATTGAGCAGGGGGTCAATGCGGTTGTCAGTGTGGTTGCCGCGTATCGGTTAATGCAGGAACACAATGCATCCGTGGACATGGAAGCTTACGGTGCTGCAGGCGGGACGCTAGGTTCACTTGCCGGGGCGCTTGTTGGTCTGGTTACATTGCTTGGGATCTATGTAATGAACTACGGCTATATTAAAAAGCGCGTGAAGCTTGACCGGAAAAACAGGCCAAAGGGGACGGGGGAGATCTCGCGTATGCTGGTTCTTACGGTAATCCCGATTATATTGAGCCAGACGATCTACCAGTTGAGCGGGACGGTGGATAATACCGTGTTCGGACAGGTTATGGATGGACAGGCGGGGGAGGATGCGGCATTTTTATGGGGGATATACTCAAACAAATACCGGATGTTAACCAACCTGCCAGTGGCGATTGCGACGGCGCTTGGCACCTCGATTGTCCCGGCGCTCGCTAATACCTATGCCATTGGGGATGACGACGGGGTGCGGGATAAGATCGCATCCTCTGTCAAATTTAATATGCTGATTGCGATCCCGGCTGCAGTGGGAATGGCAGTCCTCGCAAAACCCATTATTATGGCGCTCTTTCCAAGTACAGAAACGGAGTTGAGCGCGAAGCTTTTGCAGGTGGGTTCGGCTGCGATTGTGTTTTTTGCCTACTCAACCTTAACGAACGGAATTTTGCAGGGCATTGACCGGATGCGCCTGCCCGTACTCCATGCCGCATTTTCCTTAGCGCTGCATGTGGTGGTGCTTTTTGTTCTGCTAAAGGTGTTTCAGATGTCCGTATACGGGCTGGTGCTAGGCAATATCACCTATGCCCTCGGCGTATGCGCCCTTAACTGGGCGAGTATCCGCAGGTATGCATATTACCAGCAGGAACTTAGGACAACCTTCCTGATGCCGTCGCTGTGCGCCGCTATAATGGGGGCGGTTGCCTATCTGACCTATCAGGGGGTGTATGGCATTGCACAGCGCAACCTGCCCGCCCTGACGGCGGCAATCGCCCTGGCGCTGATTTGTTACTGTGCACTTTTGGTTGCGACACGCACGGTTTCGGAAGAGGAGCTTCTTGGTTTCCCAAAGGGGAGTGCCCTGGTAAGGTTTTTGCGCAGACTGCATCTGCTGGCAAAAGAATAAAGTGGAATAAAGTGACAATTTCCTGTCCATACTTTTAGGGAAGCGGTGATTTTATCAGTGCTTCCCTAGAAAAAGAAAAGAAGGAGGACAGGATGAAACGGGTTATTCGATATAGTTCTTTTGTGCTGGCACTGGGGATTATGTTTTCTGCGTGTTATTATATGAGTTACCGCAGCGCTCTCGGGAAACTGCGCAGGATGGAGAGCAGGCAGGATATGGATGCGCTCTTTGACGAGCAGATGAAGCTGGCGGAACGTATGTTCCGCAACCTGACAGGCAGGATGGAGGAAGAAAAAAAGGAAGAGGGGAATATCCCGGTTCAGGGGCAGGCAACGCCGACACCGGATCCTTTAGGGGAGGAAGCGGATGCTGTTGCGGCGGGGCAGATTGCGCCAGAACGGGTTTTGACAACGACAAAAATTATTGCGGAAACGTATGATTCGGTGACCGGGAAGTTTTCCACACGGGAAACTATGCCGGATTCGGCCATGATTGGCATGACTAGGGAGGAGCTTTCCGATTATCTTGCACAGGAACTTGTCAATATGCCGGATTCCGAACGGGATCAGGGGCTAATCCTGAACGAGTTGATTACCTTTTCTAGGGATCGGATTATTGTGCGCAAAACTTATGATTCAAACCGGATAGATTTTCTGTATTATGTTGCTGTTAAGAATGGGGAAGTTGTAGTGTACCACAATGACCGTATTACGGTTTATGAGTATACGGGGATTTCAGCGCTTTCGCTGGCGGAGGAGGAAAGGCTTGCACTGCTTTCCGGCATCCGGGTGAAAACGCAGGAGGAATTGTTTTCGCTGCTGGAAAGTTATTCTAGTTAGATTGGGGTTTTTGAGGGGGAAGAAAATGGAA
>CAMWUU010000096.1 GCA_947177515.1 uncultured Lachnospiraceae bacterium | reverse complement strand
TGACAAAGAGCGTGCGCCAGTTTCGCAGACTACGGGAGATCACCTTGCCTAGGTTGATTTCATGTTCATAGTTTTGTTCGTTCATAGGGTTTCTTCCTTTCTATTTTTCAATTTTCCATGAAGTATTTTGGAAACTTACATATTCTTCTACAACCCATCACCTCTCCCGCACAATCTTCCCCTCCCCAACCCGGTACACGATATCACATTCCGCAATCGTTGCAAGCCGGTGCGCAATAATCACCAGTGTTTTTTTTCCATGCAACCGGTTTATGGACTCCATAATCGCCGATTCTGTTTCTGTATCAAGCGCCGAGGTTGCCTCGTCAAAAAACAAAAGCTCCGGGTTCGGATACAGCGCCCTAGCAATCCCAATCCGCTGTCTTTGTCCGCCGGAAAGCCTGATCCCACGCTCCCCAATTACCGTGTCAAGCCCTTCTGGCAGCGCCTTTACAAAATCGGCAAGCTGCGCCTCCTCCAGGGCTTTCCACACCTGCGCCTCGTTAACAAAAGCCGCCGCGATCCCGAACGCCACATTCGCACGGATGGTATCATCCAACATAAAAATCATCTGTGGGATATAACCGATATGTGACAACCACTCCGCATAGTGCTCCCTTACTGGCACGTCATCCGCAAATACTTCCCCGGACTGCGGGTTCAAAAGACCAAGTATAATATCCACCACCGTTGTCTTCCCCGCACCGGAAGCCCCAACAATACCAACGGATTTCCCGACGGGGATTATCATGTCCGCCTCCTGTAAAACAGGCTGTTCCGCCTCTGGGTAATGGTAAGAAACATCACACACTTTCACCTCACGTCCCAGTGAAAAAGTTTTTTCCGCAACTATTTTTTTCCCGTTCCCCTGAACGGGAGAAGAAGTATCGCCAACTGGGATATGCACCCCCTGCGCCGTTTTCTCCTCCCCTGCCAAAGAAAGGTTTTTTAACAGCTTGTCCAGGGATGGTTCATAGTAAGCCACCCCATTTAATGCCGTCGAAATCCGGTTTGCACTTGGCATCAGCTTGAGCGCTGCCATTGCAAACGCCGCAATCGTCGGAACCAGGGTGGAAACCTCCACCCCCATCAGCACCGCCACCAGCAAAGCAAGCAGCATGGAAACAATACTTGACATCTCAATCAACAGCCTTGGGATATTCTGTAACAGAATATTCCACCGCTCCGCCCGAACCATCTTCCGTCCATCTCGGCTAAAATTCTCCAAGAAAAATCCCTTTTTGTCCCCAACTAGGATCTCTTTCATCCCATTTACCATCTGAAGCAGCCATTTGTTCGTCTGCGCTGCACTCTCCTGTAAAATCTTCCCCTGCCGGTTCAGCATGGGTTTCGCCACTTTTGCAATGATCCACATTGTCAACAGCAAAATAATACCTACCAGTAATGTCATCATAGGATTAATTACAAACACCACTGCCACAAGAGCCAGGGAAACGACCAATTCCGTAGTAAAATTCAGCAGGCTAGAAAGCAGGTAAAACGCATTTGACACATCTTGTTGGACTACCCTTACAATCTCCCCCGAACTGGCATTTAAATAATATTCATACCCCCTGTTCAAATACGAATCCATTAGGCGCTGCTGCATACGGAAACGGTTATTATATACAAACCGGTTTTGTACATAAATCTCAAACGCCAAATATAAATCTTTAAAGATAAAAACAAAAATCAAAAACAGAACACAGAAAATCAGGAAACTGCGGTTTGACTGGATATGGAGCAGCCGACAAACCTCACCAATCAACGGATTGGTTTCCATTATATCCTCCCGCATGACCACCGACACCAACGGCACAATCAGGGATACCCCTAAAATCTCCAGAAATGCCCCAAACAGCATTAGGAAAAATAAAATTACAAGCTGCCTTTTCTGCCTTGATGAAAATAATTTCTGAAATTTTCGAAATGATGACCACATAAGAATTTTGCTCCTTACACCAATCTTAGACTTCCTGTCTGATTTACCTTAATTTCCACCGCTCCCACAACACATAAGGGCGGAATGTTTTTGCCACTATAACATAATTCAACACTTTAATACTAAAACTAATTTTTTAAAACCTTCCTACAAACACTAATCTTCTGCTTCCTCAATCTGTACCTCCAACAACACTGTATCCTCCTCTGCCCGCAAACTATGTAATACTCCCCTCTCAATCGTAAATGTGTCCCCAGCCAATGCGTCATGCTTCCTACCCTTAATCGAAATCACTGCCCTGCCACTTAACACTGTCCACACTTCTAGGTGGTGCTGATGCCTTGCTTCCCCAATCTCTTTGCCTGCTTGGATAAACTTTTTCTTCGTTACCGCACGGTTTCCATCGGCATCCACAGACAGGTTCAACACCGTATATTCCCCCCAGGAACGTTCCTCAAACATCGGGCGCAGGTTGCGGTTTTCCACATATTTCTTTATATATGAACTTTGTACTTTATCCGACACCAGAATCCCATCCGGACTTGCCGCCACCACCATATCCTTTGCCCCCATCACCACTACCGGGATTTCCAGTTCATTAATTACATGGGTATTTCTACAATCTTTTGACACGGACACATCCCCGATTGGCTCCTCCTCCATAACCTCTGTCAGGGTATTCCATGTACCAAGGTCTTTCCACTCACCGTTATAAGAAACCACGGCCACAGACCTGGCCTTTTCCACTACCGCATAATCAAAACTCGTCCTCTCCAATTTTCCATACTGTGCCACTACGTCCGCATAACATCTGCATATCATATCCCTTTGCACAATGTCCATCAGATAAGAAAGCTTAAATGCAAACACCCCACAATTCCAAAGCCCGCCCCGGTTAATAAATTCCTGCGCGGCAATAAGGTTCGGTTTTTCCTTAAATTCCAGTACAGGAAAAATCGGGACGGTTTCCTTTTCTCCCATGTTATGACCCGCAGCCGGAATTATGTACCCATACTTTTCCGATGGATAAGTCGGCTTTACCCCCATCAATACAATATCAGCCATACCCGTCTGGACTGTCCAATCCAAGTGCTGCAACATCTGAAAATATTCTTCCCCGACATATGGGTCAACCGGCAACACCACTATGGTTTCATCCGGCGGACAACTTTTTTCAAAATACAGATACGCGGCAGACAGGGCAATGGCAGGAAAAGTATTCCTGCGCTCCGGTTCCACTACAAGGGAAACCTCCTCCCCCAACTGCCCCCGGATGGATTCCTCCTGCGCGGCACTTGTTGCGACCGTTATCCCCTCATTAAGACTGGCTCCCTTTATCTGGCGGTACACCCGCTGGAGCATGGATTCTTTTTTTCCCTCCTCATTCCGGACAACTTTTAAAAACTGTTTTGACCGAATATCATTTGACAGCGGCCAAAGGCGCTTGCCCGAACCACCGGATAACAAAACAATCTTCATCCTCAGCCTCCTAAAAAATTATATAATTACAATCCCTTCAACTATAGACACCGGGGTTGTTCCAATTAGCTTCCTCCACAGAAAAACGAATGATTTAACAAATAAACGCTTGAATCTTTGCCCTGATTCCCTTTGCTGTCAACCCCAGATTCATATCCTTATCCCTTTTTGTCCCATAGGATCTCATTATTTCCCTTGGCACACCCACCCCGCCAATTTTTACTGCCCTTCCCGAAACAGCCTTTAACACATCCTGACAAAACGTCCCTTCATAAAACGGTTCGCAAACAAATACCCTATCCCCCACAAGATTTTCCCTTAATGTCCTGTAGTCAAAAGGTTCCGCCGTTGTATAATAGAGTACCGTCACATCCAAATCCGCACAGGCACCCACAACCGCATCTAACATTTCTGCAAATGTAATAACCGTCACCTTACTCCCCCTTTTTACCACAGAAGCTTTCCCAAACTCAACATCAACTTCCATTTTATTACAATGGTCCGTCATCCGGAAATAAGAAGCCCTCCCATTCCTTGCACACGTTTCAAATAACGCAGTAAACTGCCCCGGTGTCCCCGGAACCAAAATCTCCATCCCCGGCAGGGTTTTTAGCGTTGCAACATCCTCCGCACAATAATGGGAATAACCCAAAGTCGAAAAATCATAGGAAGCCCCCGTCGTAATAAAATTTCCGCCCACTGCCTGATAAATGAAATCAAGTTTTATCTGTTCCAGCGCCCTTTGGACAATAAAAGGGGAAATCCCATAAATAGTCGGGATCATCCCCGTCAGGGCAGTACCCGCCGCGATCCCAATCGTCCCCGGCTCAAAGATACCGATATTCTTTACCCTCCCCGGGTATTTCTTCATAACATCCTGGAACGCATATACTCCAATGTCAATCAGGAAAAACACCGTATCCTCATAGCAGGCAATCATCCTCGAAACGCTATTTTTCATTGCTTTCCTCAATCCATCATCCCCCCATCCCAAACTTTTTAACATCCTCTGTTAACTGCGCTAGTTCCTCTTGATCTGGAGCCCTATGGAACCAGGAACGGTCTTCCATCAAAATATGCGAACCATACCCCCGTTTTGTCCGTGCAATCACGGCACCCGGCCTTCCAATATGTGGCCTAGCAATTACCTGGAACAATCCCTCCTCGTCATGCCCATCCACATATCTGATATCAAAACCAAAATTTTCTAGTTTACTGCCTATATCACCAATATCCAACATCTCCTTTAAAGAAGCATTATCATCCACAATCAGGGTCAGATTATCAAGCTTTTCGCCCACCGCAAAAAGCGCCGCTTCCCACATGGTACCCTCATTCATTTCCCCATCGCCCGCCAATACATAAACCTGCCCGTTACGCCCCTGGATTTTTCCGGCATACGCGATACCCGCTGCAATTGGAAAGCCATGTCCTAGGCTCCCCGCACAGATCTCAACCCCCGGAAGCTTTGTCCGGTCTGCCTGCATACTAATCCGGGAATCATACTGGCATGCGGTTTCTAGTTCTTCTTCCCCAAAATAACCTTTCTCCGCAAGAAGCGCTAATAACCCCATTGTGGACTGTCCCTTGCTCAGGACAAAGTAATCACGATTTGGCGAATCTTTTGTTCCCGGTGTAATCCTTAAAACCCTATCATATAATACCCGCAATATTTCAATAGATGAAAATACACTTTGCAAATTGGCATCCCCGCCACGATAAGCAGTTTCCAAAACGGATATCCTTAATTTCCTTGCGGCATCTGTCATACTTTTTCCTTTCCCATTTACCATGCATTCCATGTGGCAGTGCATCCCCTGAATTTTTACAACATTTTATTTTATCCCTGTATTAAATATCCGTTTTATTATCCTTCATTTGCCCAAGGATATTTTCCGCCACACTGCGGATTAGCGTATATTTATCTTCCTCCGATATCCTGTTCAGTGCTTTTTCCATCTGTAATATATCCTTTATGCCATGTGTAGAAAAATACCACCCATATACAGAATTAATACTTTTACTTGCTGTCAGATAATAAGAATGCTCATACCCCCAGTACAATTTCTCAAAAACAGGCCTTATAAAATCCTGATATGCTTTTAAAATAAGGGGGATATCATAGGCCGCCCCCTGCTTGTTTTGATATTCCATTAACAGCTCAAGTGGTACATTGCCTGCCCCACGCCCCATCCCATATATACTTCCGTCCACATACAATTCCCTTGTTGTATTAGAATCTAGGAACTCAATCACATTAGCAAAGGCTAGTTGGATATTGTTATGTGCATGGAAGCCAAAGGCGATTCCCTCTTCTAGTCCCAACAGCATACGATCCGCTATCCGCCTCACATCTTTCGGGTACAGGTTACTGAAACTGTCCACTAAGTACACCGCTTTCGGCCTAATCTGGTTGATGCCCCGCAACATTTCCTCAAGTTCTTCCCTAGTATACATAAAGGTTGCCATCGGTTGAAGGAATACTTCATATCCTTTTTGCAATAATTTCTCCCCAAGGGATAAAGCTCCCCGCAGCTCATTCTTAAAAAAGGCAATCCGGATAATATCCACCATATCGCTGTGCCTTACTGGGATTTCAACCTGGTCAGCATCCGCCTGTGTAACCATTACCGCATAACGACAATCCATTTTTTTCCCTTTAAGTAACGGCTCCATATCTTTAAAGGAAGAAAATTTTGTACCTCCAGCTTTTCCTCCCTTTCCAAGAATACCAATCTCAATACAACGGACACCACTGGCGTAAAGGCTGTTAATCACCTGGATGGCCGTATTTCCATCAAATTCCCAGTTATTTACATAACCACCATCCCTCAGGGTGCAGTCCAATATATGAATCATTTTTTCCAAGACTTCCCCTCCATTCAACTATTTTTTCCTCTATAGGCATCGTTTACCGTCCGTATCAAATCTTCCTGGCTAATCCCATATTTCTTAAGCCAACCACTTCGGTCATTGCATTCTTCCGGAAATTCCCCACAATAATCAATTCCCATTAAGATTATCTTTTTCTTTATCCCCTGTTCAAACATCCAACGTTCCAAAATACTTCCTATCCCTGACCTAATCTGCTGCTCCTCATAAACCACAATCGTATTATAGGAAGAGAGCAATTTTACCAGTGCATCCTCATTAAATGGGCGTTTGAAAATATCAATAATTGTAGGCTGGATATCAAATTCCGCCCCAACCGCAAGATTCATCAGGTATCCATAGGACAAAATTACAACCCCTTCACCATTTCTCATAACCCGAAATCCTTTGCCCCAGTCAATCCCCTTCTCATAGGGATCCAGCCACCCGCTCTGACGGTCAATCCGTAAGTAAACCGGCTTTTTCGTATACAGGGAATACTCTGCAAATTCCTCCGCAACACTGTCATCACTCAGATTTAGAATCTCTACCCCCGGACAGTACGATATCACGGAACAATCCTCTGTTGAAAAATGTGTTGCCCCATACATCCCACCACCAAAACCAACCTCAAACACAACCATTACAACTGGCAGTTTCATTAAAGCGACGGCATTCCTGACCTGATCCAATGCCCTAGTCGCTAAAAACGCCCCAATTGAATAGGTATATGTCCGCTTTCCTGCTAATGCCAGGCCACTTGCAATGGCAACCATGTTTTGTTCTGCAATTCCCACCTTTACAAAACGGGAGGGGGAGTTTTCACATAATTGATCAAATACCTTACCCCGCAAATCGGCTGCCACTATATACACATCTTGTTCGTCTGCGTGCCCGATAACCGAATGAAAAAAGAGATCCCTCGCACTGTTATTTCCCATAATTTTCCACCTGCTTTCTGGCAATTTCAGCCTTTTCACCTGTTGGGGCTACTCCATGCATAAAAGGGTTTCCCTCCATAAAATCAATTCCTTTCCCCTTTATCGTATTTGCAAGAATACAGAGCGGTTTTTTTACTGACCTACTTCTGACATCGGACAATGTATCACATAATTCCGGAACACTGTGCCCGTCAACCACCCTGACCTCCCAACCAAAATTCCGGATTTTTTCATCAAGCGGTTCTAACCCAACCATGGATTCTGTCAATCCTGTCATGCATAACCTATTGCGGTCAAGAACCACGACCAAATTACTAAGCTTATGATGACCTGCAAACATAAGTGCTTCCCACATACTTCCTTCATATAATTCGCCATCACCAATAATACAAAAAGTCAACCACTTTTCCTGATTACATGCCGCAGCATAAGCCATCCCACATGCCACACCCAAACCGATCCCCAGGCTTCCCCCTGCAAAATCAACTCCCTTAACGGATAATTTGGAGTGCGGGGAAATCAATCCCCCATTCATCCCAAAAGTTTCCATGGTTTCCTGTGAAAAAAATCCAATATCCTTCAACACGGGGTACACCATAACCATGCCGTGATTTTTGCTCATAATAAATCGATCCCTTTCCGGCGCACCTGGATGTTTTGGGTTCACCCTCATAATCCCATAATACAGGACACAAATAATTTCTGCGCAGGAAAAAGCCGATGTCACATGCCCACTCCCTACATTAATACACAATTCCAAGCATTCCTTTTTCGCCCTCTGAACCTTTTCCTGTATATATCCAATTTCCATTTTTCATTCCCCTATCTTCTATTCGTTATATCCCGTAAATTTCCCACTGCAATAACTTTTGCAAACCTTTCCCTAAACAGGGTCACTATAAAAAATATCCTCTCCCCCATCACCCACCGGAATATCATAGAGCACCACCATCACACAGTCCTCCGGGAAATACATGCAGTGTACCGTAAAAGGGGATACCATAAAAAAATCCCCCTTATGGAAGATTTCAGTTTGATTCCCAAATTCATTTTTTAAGTCCACCTTCACGGAACCACTTACCACGAAAAAAGCTTCCCTGGAGATCTTATGGTAATGTCCGCCCCGGGTCACACCTGCCCTCGTTTCCAACACATTTACTTGATTAAAGCCACCATGAACGAGCTGTGACAACTTTCCCCTGGCATCCTTATGCTCAAAGTCCACAACCAGCCTTTTATACAACTGCGCCATTTTTAAAAATCCTCCGAACTTCTGATAATCCATCCTTTCATACCATGATAGGCTAGCTTTAAAAGTGATCCCTGCCTGCCCTACAATCCTGTCCGTATGCTATCTTCCCAAAAATCTTATGACCCAACTTCCCATTACACATCCCTCTTTGAAATAACCCGCACCCCGGCTGGCCAGTGGATACCAAAACGCTCATCATTCCACTTGTAGGTAAACTGTTCATACTGCCCATAATAAGTAGATTGCTTATAGGAATAAACCGCCTCCCTGGAAGTTACATAATAGCCATTGCCATACATCGGCGGAATATAGAGCTGGTGCCTGTTTTCTGCTGAGAGTTCAAACGACTCCCATTTCCCAAAACTAGGCGATGCCCCATCACAATTTAAAACCACTGCATACACACTGCCATGGACACACTGCACTAGCTTATACGTTCCAGCATCCCCATGCATCCCTTTCAGGACTCCCCTAATGGAACATGAAATATCATCCTGCACAAAATCCGCCACAAGTCCCGCTGCCTTATATTCTTCCTTATTATATGTTTCGTAAAAATTCCCACGCGCATCTTCATGTACCGCAGGTCTGATCAAGTACACCCCTTTTAGCGTCGTTTCCTCCACATCCAGCATTATTCCCTCGCATTCTGCCGTCATCCGACAAACCTAATCTTTTAAGAATTTTTTATATGATGCCCTTTGCTGCCCTTTCCTTCTGTGCCAGCTTATAGTCATGTGCCGCCATCCTAGCCACAAGTTCCTCATAGCTTGTCCGCAGGGGATCCCAGCCAAGCACTGTCCTCGCCTTTGTTGGGTCACCCCACAAATCAACAACATCCGTCGGACGATAAAACTCCCTACTTACCTCAACTACAACCGCACCATTTGCCTTGTTAATTCCTTTTTCGTCCACACCCTCCCCCTGCCACCCAATTTCGATACCAACATGCCGGAAAGCCAAAGTAGCAAATTCCCGCACCGTATGTTGCACCCCCGTGGCAATCACAAAATCTTCTGGCTTATCATGCTGGAGCATCAGCCACATACACTCCACATAATCCTTCGCATATCCCCAGTCCCGTTTCGAATTAAGGTTTCCAAGACAGAGCTTATCCAATAAACCACATGCAATCCTTCCTGCTGCCAACGTAATCTTCCTAGTTACAAAATTTTCCCCACGCCGCTCGGACTCATGGTTAAAAAGAATACCGTTGACAGCGTACATCCCATACGCCTCACGGTATTCCTTTACAATCCAATATCCATACTGTTTTGCTACCGCATATGGGGAATACGGGTGGAATGGCGTATTCTCATTCTGTGGGGTTTCCTCTACCCGACCATACAATTCCGAAGTAGATGCCTGATAAATCCGGCAGTGCTTTTTCATTCCCAGCATTTTTACTGCCTCAAGAATCCGCAGGACACCCAGGGCAACTACGTCACCGCAATATTCCGGTGCCTCAAAACTGACCGCCACATGGCTCTGTGCCCCCAGATTATAAATCTCATCCGGTTTGCATTCCGCCAGGATACGTACAATAGAGGAAGAATCGGCAAGATCGCCATAATGAAGTTTTACCCTGTCTTCCCTGATTAGGTGGTCAATCCTCGTGGTATTTGCGATAGACACCCGACGTAACATCCCATGTACCTCATAACCCTTTTCCAATAAAAATTCTGCCAGATAGGAACCATCCTGTCCGGTAATCCCCGTAATTAGTGCTGTTTTCATACATTTTTCCTTTCCTTTTACAATGTCAGGCCTGAAGCCCCTGATCTAATATTACCACTTCTGCATATTCTGAACCATTTGCTGCTTTTATATATTGTGCTGCAAAACTAACATTTGACAAGCCCGCGACCAGGGAATCACATGCAGCCAACGTGTAGGCATCCCTCAGCACCTCCATTCCTAATAAATAGTGATGGTTTTTCCGGCTGTTTTCTATCTCATGAACTCCAACATCTCCATCCGAGCGTTGGACATCCTGATAAAATACAAGTATATCCCCAAATTCTTTCTTAAAAAGTTCAATTGCCTCCAAACTATCCGTAGCTAAAAAAACCTGCTCATATTGGGGGGGGGGGGGGGGGGGGGGGGGGGGGGGGGGGGGGGGGGGGGGGGGG
>CAMWUU010000095.1 GCA_947177515.1 uncultured Lachnospiraceae bacterium | reverse complement strand
TTTGTTTAATTGTTCAACGCTGTTATTTTACCACAACCGCATACACAATTCCATTAAATTTTCTTTAATTTCTCTTTGTCCTATTCTTTGCAATCAGTTAGTCACCCTTACATAAAGAATGACACGAAAGCAGTGCTGTGGCGGTCGATTACCTCCGGCAGGATGGTGAGGCACATTATTGGTAGCAGCTATCAATAATCAGACCCGACTATCACATGGAGGTACACATGATGAGCAAATTGAAATCGAAAATCCATGACGAAACAAACGTCATCGACCTGTTGTCCATCCGTGCGGACGCTGAGCCGGAGTGACCGGCAGTCCCGGAGGCTAACCCGGCCAAGGAGGAGAAACAGACCACCCCCGGCGCTGGCAAGGCGGCAAAGAGCATTTCTCTGTCCGCTTCGCCCCCTTGACCAAGCACTAGGATTGCCTAGCCTGTGAAAATACAATAAATTTCCAGATAAAGCCTTGCAATTCCCACCTGTATAACGTATAATCGAAATGTAAACACGATAATGGCAGAGCACAGGGGTTCGTAATACTCTGCGCCCTTGTGACGAGTTTCCAAGTTAAACATTTGGATTTTTTTCATAACAAAAATGACGGAAGGAGAAGTTTCATGAAAAGACGGTTGTTATCGGCCTTATTGGCACTGTATATGTCGCTGACTCTGCTGCCGGGGGTGGCGTGGGCATCTGTAGATGATGGACAGGTTGATTTGAAACCGGCCAGCGAGCTGAGATGGATCGACCGGGTAGAGCTGCCCGATTACGCCCTTACACTCTACAAGACACTGGAAGAAGCGGCAGATGGCGATGGATATAAGGACTATCTGATCGAAGACGAGTACTATGACCTGGAAGGAGATAATATTCGCACTGATATGCCGGGCGAGTTTATGCGCGGGACGGTTACTTCTTCTGATGGCAGCACGACCCGTTATACCGCTATTTTGGTTACCACCACTGAAACCAAAGAAACGGATCAGAACACGAAGGAATATATTGCCAACTGCATTCGCACGGCAGTTTCTGCATTCAAGTTCGATCATCAGGAGGTATTTTGGATAAAAGGGGTATACCGCATAGAGTTCAACCGCAATGGCAGAAGGTATTATGGTCTTGCGCTATGCGCAAACCGCAGCAAACCTGATGTAGAAAACGCATCCTACTATGAGATTAGAAGGCCAGGCTTTCGCACGGACGGCCAGTGGGACATTCGGGGGGCAATGGCTCAGCGCGATGCCGATGTCGAAAAGATACTCGGTACCATCCCTGCCGGAGCCGACCGGTTCGTGCAAATCTATTATCTTAACAAGTGGCTGGCAGCAAACAATCAATACAATACTACCGTAAAAAAGGATGGGGACGGTCCATGGTATGCGTATGAATGTATCAGCGCTCTGGAAGGTTTGGATGATGCCGACGGGCCGGTTTGTTCTGGCTATGCCAGCGCATTCAAAGTGCTGTGCGATAAACTCGGTATCCCCTGCGTCACTGTGACCGGACGGGTGGCGAAGAATACGGGACACAGATGGAATTATATTCAGATGGAGGACGGTAAATGGTACGCGGTGGATGTGACCTATGATGACAGAAATGATAATAGCGCGAATCTCACAAAATGGCTTCTGGTTGGCAGTAAAACGGTGGTTAATAGAAAGGAATTTCTTGAAACCCACCCTGTGCATAACCGGTCGTATTATGCCGGAGGTACTGATTTTACCAACGGCCCGGTATTGAGCGACGAAGCCTATCCCCGCAGCGTTCACCTGGCCTACTGGGTGTTGCCCGAAACACTGACTCCAGGCGATCCTGTTGCTATGACACCCGTCCTGATCTTTGCTTCAGATGCGGATTATACATACAGCAGTACCCCCTTGCCAGAAGGGTTGACATTAAACCCCGATACAGGTGAGATCACTGGCACGATAACGGACAACGCGGAAATGCTCCTTGTGACGGTCACGGCGGCCGATCCCACTCATCCTACAGACACTGCCAGATGTACGCTGGAGTTCCCACTTGCTTCAGGCCTGAAAAACACCGACGTGGCCAGGAGCGACTGATATTATAGAACCGTAGCCTGGGCTGCAAGTGCGGGGCTTATCGATCCTGACAGAGTGATAACAAACCCGGAAGAAGACTGCTCCCATGCGGATGTAGTGGCGTATTTGTGGCGCAAACTTGCAACACCACGGGCAGGAATTACGAACGCCCGTACTGACGGCTCTGTAAAAAACAATTTCCCCTTGTTTTGCCGGGAGCCGATAAAAAGGAAAGGAGCCGAAACGACATGAAACGAAGAACGACCCGATTGTTATTGGCCTTGTTGGCACTGTATATGTCGCTGACTCTGCTGCCGGGGGTGGCGTGGGCATCTGTGGATGATGGACAGGTTGATTTGAAACCGGCCAGCGAGCTGAAATGGATCGACCGGGTAGAGCTGCCCGATTACGCCCTTACACTCTACAAGACACTGGAAGAAGCGGCAGATGGCGATGGATATAAGGACTATCTGATCGAAGACGAGTACTATGACCTGGAAGGAGATAATATTCGCACTGATATGCCGGGCGAGTTTATGCGCGGGACGGTTACTTCTTCTGATGGCAGCACGACCCGTTATACCGCTATTTTGGTTACCACCACTGAAACCAAAGAAACAGATCAGAATACGAAGGATTATATTGCCAACTGCATTCGCACAGTGATGTCCGCATTTTGGAGAGATCATTCGGAGGTATTTTGGATAAATGGGGTATACCGCATAGAGTTCAACCGCAATGGCAGAAGGTATTATTGCCTTGCGCTATGCGCAAACCACAGCAAACCTGATGTAGGAAACGCATCCTACTATGAGATAAGAAGAGAGGACTTTCGTCCTGACGGGAAGTGGGATATTCGTAGCGCGATGGCCCAGCAGGACGCTGACATCGAAACGATCCTCCGTACCATCCCCACTGGGGCTGACCGCCTAACACAAATTTATTATATCAACGACTGGCTGGCGGAAAACAATGGATACAATACTGACATATCGAGCGGTACCAGTGATCCATGGTATGCCACGAAGTCCATCACTGCCTTGGAGGGCCGCAAGGGCGTTGAAGGTCCGGACTGCGGGGGCTATGCCTCGGCATTCAAGGCACTTTGCGATGCGCTGGACATTCCCTGTGTCAACGTGCATGGCATTGAAGCCTCGGGAGGATCGCACCGATGGAACTATGTGCAGATGGAAGACGGGAATTGGTACGCAGTAGACCCGAACTATAATGACAACAGGAAAGACCGCACCAGATATCTTTTGGTTGGTGCCCAGACGGTTGTCAACGGAGTGAAGTTCGTTGACAACCATATTGAAACAAATCCAGCTTATTATGGCGGTGTGGAAAGCTTCATGAATGGTCCGGTGCTCAACGATGAAGCCTATCCCCGCAGTGTTCACCTGGCCTACCGGGGGGTGTCCGAAACGCTGACTCCAGGCGATCCTGTTGCTATGACACCCGTCCTGATCTTTGCTTCAGATGCAGATTATACATACAGCAGTACCCCCTTGCCGGAAGGGTTGACATTAAACCCCGATACAGGTGAGATCACCGGCACGGTAACGGACGATATGGACATACTCACCGTGATAGTCACGGCTGCCAATCCCAACGATCCTGCGGACACCGCCTGCTGTATCTTACAATTAGAATGAGTAACACAGACGCGGTACTCTTTGCGGTGGAAAACGCCATTACAACGGTGTCGGCGGCGGGATGTTTTCCCCTAACGCCTCTGTGACGAATGCGCAGATGTTGACGTTCCTCTCCCGCGTCGTGGGCGGGAAGATCCACAATAACGGCTTGCAGCAGGCCGCCTTGTACTGGGCTTTTGAAAACGGTCTGCTAGAAGGTCTGCCCATTATGCTGGACATTGAGGCGAACTGCCCGCGCAGCGATGTGGTGTTCTTCCTCTGGCGCAACAAGATCATCTCCGGTGTGGACTCCAGCACCATCTCTCCTCAGGGGACGGCCACCCGCGCACAGGTCGCGGCTGTGCTGACCCGGTATGTCCAGAACATCAAAGCGCAGAAGTGATCCAATCCTCTGGATGCACACAAAAGGCTCGCACCGCTAGACCAGGACGATCACGTTGTCGCCCACCATAAAGTCAGAATCCTCATACTGATAGGAGTAGTTGCACATACAGACGATGCCGTCGGAAATGCAACTTCAAGCAACTCGAACTTTTATACTTCCATTCCTCCAAGTACGGCTCCTTTAAACCATATTCCGCAGATATAATGTTATCTAAAATCAATGTCAGGATACTCTTAATTCCGCCTCTTCTTTCTTCAACCCCGCCTCATAATCTATCATTTACCAACCTCCTTTCCCCTCTTTCGCCAACGCAGCACCAACTTTGGTAACTCAATCATCCTGACTCGCACAAGGCTGCATTTTATCCCAGTACAAACAATCACAATTTTCATATTCAAATACTGTATGTGTACATACTGTCCCTTAACTCAATGCACTTACATGGTCTTGATGAACCAATTAAGTGAAAACAAAATTTCATCGTATCCCCTACTAGGGGATGTACACCAACACTTCACTCCTCTGTCGGAATCCTAAGCCCAAGATTTCCCGCCCGCCGGATAACTTCATCAAAATGAAACTCATAATAAAAGTCCGACCTCCTGAGCGGAACCACAAACCGAAAGTCCGTATTTTGGACACACATTCTCGCGTACTCCAACATATTTTCCCCATTAACAACATAACGGCTGCTGTCATCTGCAAGAATCGATGCATTAAATGCATTGTTATGGTCATAGAGCGGGTGGCAGCCAAGAATCTGCATCGTATCGCTATCATACAAAAATCCCCAGTTGCCATCATGCCGGTCACTGTTCCCAATGATATAGTCAACAATCCCCATTTTATAAATCATGTCCGCATCAATACCAGACACTGTCTGCTTCTCATCCAATCCGTTATTCCGGCAATATGCATTAAAATCCCGTGCATCGATTAAACTCACCCTGTCATCCGTCATGCACTTGCATTTACTGCAGAATACACCTTCTGATTCTGCCGGTTCATAAATCACATGCCTTACATTTGTTTTATCAAGTACGCGGGAAACTTCAATCTCAAGCTTTGACTCAAGCCCTCGCTCATTTCCTGCCTTAAACAGATATAGTTCACCATCAAGACACTTCCAGCACTTGGCATATGCCCCGTGGGTTGTCAGTTCCGGCGTGCTGACTAACCCCTCAAGCGTCAAACTCGTACCATGCAAAGCCACCTGCGCCACTGTCCGGCTCAAACTATTCCTGCGGACATTGACTTCTTCCCATGTGACATTATCCCCCTCCAATTTGACCCAGTAATTATCCAGCACAGACACTGCCCTGCACATCAATGATATCTTTGCTTTATCTATGTCAGACTGGCTCTGTGTCAGCCTGACACAGTTTAGAATCTGCTTTGCATTTTTCCGGTCAAGAGACAGAACTCTGCGGGATAAATACCCAATAAATATCTGGTAATTTCTGTTAATTATTGGTAATGATGTTGTAAGGCTAAACCCATCCTGCATACCAGATGTGTCTACAACTGCCCCGCGTAATTGGTATGGCATAAGCTCCTCATTGATAATGTGGTAATACCCCATATCCATGTTTACGGACATTACTTCATGGTTCCCGCTCATTAGAATCAAATTCTTATCTGCCATCAATAGATACCCCTTTTCCAAATCCTGCTTATATTATATCATAAACCGCTCTTCCGAGCAATTTGCTTTTATGAATAATGCCTTTTTGGGTTCATCTTGTTCATGGCTACTGTTGCAACTGTTTCAGTCTTTATTTCCTCCCATCTTGAAGAAAACTGCTTAAACTCATGGCGGTGGTTCCTTTTCCAACTGTGCAATAATCCCAAGCATATTTAATACCGTCATGAAACTGCTATAGCACAGTTCCGACAAACCGTTGCAGACAAGCACAACTGGGTCATTATACGGGTACACTGAATATTTTGTTTAATTCCACTTGACATCCGACATAATCCGTGTATAATAATAATCGCTGCGTCAGTTTAGGAATTCTAAACTTAAAGTTTATTATCATGTAAAAAAGGAAGTTTGTACTTCCTGTAAATAGAGAGCCGCCTAGGGCGGCAGAATGCGAGGAATTATGAAAATAGGTGCTAAAATCAAGGAACTGCGCGTCCAGAAAAGCTTGACCCAGGAGGAATTGGCTGACCGCTGTGAATTGTCAAAGGGTTTCATCTCCCAACTAGAGCGCGACCTAACCTCACCATCCATCGCAACACTGGTCGATATTTTACAGTGCCTTGGCACCAACCTTGAGGAGTTTTTTTCCAATACCGCCTCCGAGCAGGTGGTCTTTGCGAAGACGGATTACTTTGAGAAGGTGGATGGCGAATTAAAAAACAAAATCGAATGGATTATCCCGAACGCCCAGAAAAACATGATGGAGCCAATCCTTTTAACCCTGGAGCCGGATGGGGCAACCTACCCGGACAATCCACACGAAGGCGAAGAATTCGGCTATGTCTTAAACGGGGCTGTCAACATCCATATCGGCAGCAAGATCTACAAGGCCAAAAAGGGAGAATCCTTCTATTTTATACCAAACAAGAAACATTTTATCAGCACCCAGGGCAAAACCGGCGCAACGATTTTATGGGTTTCTACCCCGCCAAGCTTTTAGCCCATGTATATCCCGCGCCCCGCGCAGAAAGGAACCAATCGAATGATTGACAATAAACTGATCGAGCTTGTTAACATTACCAAGCGCTATGGCGGCAGCACGGTCATCGACGACTTGAACCTCTACATACGCGAAAACGAATTTTTGACACTCCTAGGACCATCCGGCTGCGGAAAGACAACAACACTGCGCATTATCGGGGGCTTCGAGTCGCCGGATGAGGGTAAGGTGCTTTTTGACGGCAAGGACATTACAAAACTGCCACCAAACGAGCGGCAGCTTAATACAGTTTTTCAGAAATACGCGCTTTTTACCCATATGACAATTGCGGATAATATAGCGTTCGGCCTGAAAATAAAGAAAAAAAGCAAGCAATATATCAAAGATAAAATTAAATACGCCCTAAAACTGGTCAATCTGGATGGCTATGAAAACCGTATGCCTGACTCGCTCTCCGGCGGCCAGCAGCAACGCATTGCCATCGCGCGCGCAATCGTCAATGAACCGAAGGTCCTGTTGCTTGACGAACCACTCGGTGCCCTTGATTTAAAGCTTCGTCAGGATATGCAGTATGAGCTGATCCGCCTGAAAAACGAACTTGGCATTACGTTCGTCTATGTCACACACGACCAAGAAGAGGCGCTTACCATGTCGGACACCATCATGGTCATGAACCAGGGCTACATCCAGCAAATCGGTTCACCGGAAGATATCTACAACGAACCGGAGAATGCCTTTGTCGCGGATTTTATCGGGGAGAGCAATATCCTTTCCGCCACCATGGTAAAAGACCGCCTTGTCAATATTCTTGGTGTGAATTTCATTTGTGTGGATGAGGGTTTTGGCCAGGATACACCGGTTGACGTGGTAATCCGTCCGGAAGATATTGACCTGGTTGACCCAAAAGACGGATATTTGACGGGGCGTGTCACTTCCCTGATTTTTAAGGGCGTACACTATGAGATGGAAGTGATGGCGGGGGGCTTTGAATGGCTTGTCCATTCCACCGATATGGCACCGGTCGGCACCGAGGTTGGCATCCGGGTGGATCCGTTCGATATCCAGATTATGCACAAACCTGCCTCGGAGGATGAAGCCGCCCCTGTGCAGGAGCCAGAATCCTGGTGACAGGGATAATCCCCTCCAATTTCCTTATCCGTTTTCTATGTAACGGCTTTGTATGTGTTTTTTATTTAGGGAGATTTGTTGATGAAAAAGAAGAATACGGTTTTGCTTTCCACACCCTACGGCTTGTGGATACTGGGATTCACGGTTATACCACTCCTGATGATTCTTTATTATGGACTTACCGGGCGGGATGGCGCGCTTACTTTTGAAAATATCGTATTGATTGCGACGGAGGAAAATCTAAAGGCACTCTGGCTATCAATCCGGCTTTCCCTGCTTTCCACACTGCTCTGCCTTGTGATTGCCTATCCGCTCGCGATGATCCTGCGCAATACGAAATTTCAGAGCAACCGATTTATGGTTATGTTATTTATTATGCCGATGTGGATGAATTCCCTGCTGCGTATTATTGCGTGGCAGAATATCTTAGAGCGCAAGGGTGTTTTAAATACCCTGCTCGAATTATTACATCTGCCGGCCTTAAATATTATTAACACACCGGCCGCCATAGTGCTCGGGATGGTATATGATTTCCTCCCGTTTATGATCCTGCCCCTATATAATACCCTGGTCAAAATTGATGAGAATGTGATTAATGCAGCGCATGACCTGGGGGCAAACAATTTTTATACCTTTACAAAAATAATTTTTCCGCTAAGCATCCCGGGAGTGATCTCCGGTATCACAATGGTTTTTGTGCCATCCTTAACGACCTTCGTCATCTCGGATATCCTTGGCGGAAGCAAGGTGCTTTTAATCGGGAATATCATCGAACAGCAGTTCCAGAAACTGAACAACTGGCACTCAGGCTCCGGACTCTCACTTGTGCTTATGATATTTGTACTGATTAGTATGGCGCTTGTCGGAAAATATGACAAAGGGGAAAGGAGTGCGGGTGTATGGTAAATTTCAGACGTTTTTTGCAAAAATTTTATCTCGGCCTTGTGTTCCTGTTTTTATATGCGCCGATCCTTGTACTTATCGTCCTGTCCTTTAACAGCTCGAAATCCCGTTCTAAATGGGGAGGATTTACCACTAAATGGTATTCCTCCATGTTTGCAAACGATACCATAATGCTGGCATTGAAAGACACCCTTCTGATAGCGGTGCTTTCCGCCTTCCTTGCCACCGTACTTGGAACGGTTGCAGCAATCGCCATCAACCATATGCGCAAGGTTCCCCGCACCATTATGCTTGGTATCACAAATATCCCGATGTTAAACGCGGAAATCGTGACCGGGATTTCCCTGATGCTCCTCTTTTTGGCGCTCGATTTTAACCTTGGTTTTTTTACGGTGCTGCTCTCACACATTGCTTTTAATGTACCATATGTGATTTTAAGTGTTATGCCAAAGCTTGCCCAGACAAACCAAAGTACCTACGAGGCAGCGCTGGATCTGGGGGCAACGCCGTTACGAGCCTTTTTCTCGATTGTGCTCCCGGATATTTTCCCGGGTGTCATCTCCGGATTTTTGCTCGCCTTCACGCTCTCGCTTGATGATTTCGTTATCACTCATTTTACGCGCGGCGCAACGGTCAACACGCTCTCGACCCTGATCTACTCCGAAACAAGAAAGGGTATCAAACCGGAAATGTATGCGCTTTCCACCCTGCTTTTTGGCGGAGTGCTCGTACTGTTAGTTCTGGTTAACCGCCTGGGGAAAAAGTCAGAAAGCAAAGATGGACGGAAATTTTAAATCTTTGTTGTGAACCTGCCCGCTCTAAGGCGAAAGAAAAAAACGCAGAAATCAATCTGTAATTTTGGATTTATTATTAAATATTGATTTGGAGGTTTGTATAATGAAAAACAGAAATATCCTTGCAAAATTCTTCCACCCTTTAGGTCTTATACTGGCCGCAAGTCTTGCCATAACCGGCACCCTGACCATGGCTGGCTGCGGAAATGGCGATGATGAAGAACTTCCTTTAAACATTGAAGCTACCGGAAATTATAAGGCCGGGGACAACGGCGAGGTCTACGTCTACAACTGGGGCGAATACATTGATGAGCGCATCATCGATATTTTCGAGAAGGATACCGGTATTAAAGTTTACTATAATTGTTTTGAGGAAAATGAGGATATGTATCCGATCGTGGCAACCGGTGCCGCAAAATATGATGTGGTCTGCCCGTCGGACTACATGATCCAGAAAATGATTGTGGAAGATATGCTTCTTCCGCTCAATTATGACAATATCCCAAATATCGCAAATATCGATCCGGAGTACTTAAAAAGCGCGGAAAATTTCGATCCTGGCAACCTCTACAGTGTACCATACTGCTGGGGTACCGTAGGCATCCTCTACAACAGGACTATGGTGGACGAACCGATTGACAGTTGGGGCGTGCTGTTTGACGAGAAATATTCACAGGAAATCCTGATGATCAACAGTGTGCGTGATGCTTTTATGATTACACTTACCTACCTTGGCTACAGCCAGAACACAACAAACGAGGCGGAACTGGATGAGGCGCTCTCCCTTTTACAAAAACAATATCCTCTTGTACAGGGCTACTTCGTTGACCAGGTGCGCGACAAAATGATTGGCGGGGAAGCCGCCATCGGCGTGATCTACTCAGGCGAGGCCATCTACACGCAGCGCGAAAATGAAGATCTGGTGTATGTTGTCCCTAAGGAAGGCTCCAATGTGTGGATTGACGGATGGGTTGTGCCGAAAACTGCACAGAACAAGGAAAATGCAGAAGCCTGGATTAATTTCTGCTGCCGTGCCGATGTTGCTTTAGCAAATTTTAACTATATCACTTACTCCACTCCAAAC
>CAMWUU010000094.1 GCA_947177515.1 uncultured Lachnospiraceae bacterium | reverse complement strand
AAATGAAGAGTATCTTCAAAAAGATCGCCTTCGTGTTAGCCCTGGCCATGGTTGTAACCATGCTGCCGGCAAGGGTTGCTTCTGCCGCGTCATCCGATGGACCGCAGATGTACGAAACCCTAAAGCTCTATATCGGCGGCGATGTAACGGGTAATTATCCGGAACAGAGATATGCAAAAGTCTGGGATAAGGATGGTTACGATGTTGACTTTGTTTCCAGCGATACGTCTGTGGCAACAGTAAATGGAAAGGGCTATGTGACAGCGGTAAGTGTTGGTTCTGCAACCGTGACGGCAACCTTTACTCCAGAAGACGGCTCAGAAGCAGTAGTAAAAACATGTGCAATCACTGTAAAAAGAAATGCAGAAAAAGTTGGCCTTAATAGCACGAGTGCAAAGAAAGTAGCGGAAGGAATCGCGGTTGGCGAGGAATATCAGCTTACTGGGATTCGTAAAGTTGGTAACGATACCGAGTGGAATAAGACCATGAAGCAGTTTTCCACTGACAGCGTCCGTTTTTCGTCTTCCGACCCGAATGTTCTTGATGTAAAGAAGACTACCGGCAAAATTACTGGTATTAGCACTGGTACAGTTACCCTCCGGGTATGGGCAGTCCAGTCGGAAGGATTTGATGCAGAAGCAGGCGAGTATCCAGAAACAGCTTTTAAAGAATATGAAGTAGAGGTTTTCGAAGCAGGAATGCTTTCTGCAAAGCAGGTAAACTGGAATACTGTAGCAATTACCTGTGGGAGCGCTGCCGTAGCGGCAGATCTTGTAGCGAACAAGGAAAGTTTATCTGTTAGCTATAAGCTTGGTGACAATGATATTACAACCTATATCAATTATAATACTGTTGCTGTAGATTCCAACGACGATAAAGTAGTAAATGTAAGCCTTTATGATGATCTGGTTAAGGATTATGTTTATACCTTCAAGTATGGAGAAAGCACAGTGGATGTAACAGGTGCTGATTTGACTGCGGTTGCAAGTATTAAGATTGATACTGCTACAGCAGTGAGTGGTGAATCAAAGGATATTGTTGTAAAGTATTATGATGCAACTGGCATTGAACTACCAGCAGGCACAGGTTCTTTAAGCTTTTCTGCCACGGGCGGGGATACGGATTATTTCTTCCTGAATGGGAATAGCATTTATTTTATTGAGGAAGGAAGAACAGCCGTTATCAAGGCTACCTATGTCAGGGGTTATAAGGAAGACGGTAGCGCGGATGAGGTCAGTGATACAAGAACCATTGCTTCCATCGCTGCTTCAACGGAAAATAATCAGATTGTTGGTTGGGCAATCGGAAATAGTGAGGAAGCAAATCTTGGTAATCTTACCTACAATATGGATGTGAAGAGCATTGCAGTTGGTGATTTAGGCCAGCGTTTGTATGGTCGCTATATTGTTACACTTTCTGACGGAAAAGAAGAACCGCATTATACAACGGACAGTAATGCTTTCTTTGAATATACCAGTACAAACGACAGTGTGGTAATGGTTGATACCAGGAATGGTAATCTTTCCCCTGTAGCGGCTGGTACAGCGACAATTATTGTACGCAGGATTTATAGTGATACAAATAAACCAGTGGTTGGTGTCTGCACGATCAGCGTGGCAGCATCCAGGGTACTTACAAGTTTTACGGCAACACTGGATAAGAATAAACTTGCAATCAATCCGTCAGGGGATGATTTGGTTACGATTTCGACCAGTGCGAAAGATCAGTTGGGCGGCAGTTCCTTTGCAGATGTAAATTATACAGTAGAAGCTTCCGGCCTCAACAATAGCTTGACACTGACGATCAATAATGTAGTATTGGATAGCAGTAAACCTAATATAATTTCTCCGGATAAGGACGGAAAGTATATTGTAAAAGCGTCTGGTGACAATATAAATACAACAGTTCGTCTTTCGATTACGGCAACACAAGGAAATGGACGTTCCATCACAAGGGTTGTCACAATTTCGGTTAAGTCCGTTACTGAGAAGGAGATCGCAAATTATGTCCTTGAGGTAGAAAAAACAAATATCGACCTGAATTTCCCAGCATTTGGTGATAACGACGGGCTTGCCCGGGTAAAATCCACAATCAAGCTGGTAGCATACGACAGGAGCGGTTTCTACGTAAAAACTGTAGAAATGCAAGCAGGTTCCGATACTCCTGCAAATAACGGGGATTACAGTTATGTTGTATTAAAGGGAAATGAAAAAGCCAACAACATGCTTAGTGGCAAAGATTTTAGTGCTATTACTGTAAGTGGTTCTGCTGTTAGTGGCGGCGCAATCACAAAGCAGGCTACGGGTGTTTATACTGTTATGGTATATCACAAGGATGACAATGGGAATGTAAGCCGTTTTACATTCAAAAACATTGTTGTTGGTGACAGCACTGTCCCGGTTGTAGCAAATGTAAATAACACCAATATTATTTCCACGGATTTCGCGGTGCTCAAGAGCAAAATGACCTTCTTCCGTGGTGGTACGGATATTTCGGATAATATCGAAATTATCGGCGTGGAGAAGACAGACTCCTATGATCGGGTTTATATTTCCAATATTACCGTAAGGGAGAAAATTACAACCGGAAATGCAGAAGTGAAAGGTCTTACCTACGAGTACAAGATCAATATTGGGAAGACATTTTATTATAACTAAACCAGTTTTTGACAGCTATAGTTTTGATAGGACTCAATAACAGTTGATTTTTAGAAGCTGGTAGCACAAAAGGCAGGATCATTCCAAAGCGATAAAGCGTTTTTGGAGGATCCTGCCTTTTTGCAATTATAAAGGGTAAATGCCTTTTATATGGAATGGGGCAAAGAAGTTTTACAGGTGTGACATTGTTAAAAAGAATTAGCAGAGAACTTTTATTTCTTATTATTTGAGAAGTGGTAACCCTAATATTTGTATTGTTATGACATACTTCTGGTGACTACATCAAATGATACCCCAATGTAGCCCACGGTTTACCCTGAATATTTTATGTACAAAAAAATTAAAAAAACATAAGTGAGGGGAAAAACAACTTGAAAACTTTGAACAAAAGGAGGAGCAAAACTTTGCTCCTCCTTTGTTTTACCTGTTAAGTAGATTATCTTACATAAAATACTTTTCCGATAAATACATCATACTCATAGTAATTCCCTTTAAGCTCGTCATTACCCGTTGAAATTTCCTCACGTACATGAAGTTTATCAACATAAATCCGGTCAGCTTCAACACGGGTAGCTGATCCAACTGTTGCAAGGATAGTGATCTTTCCTGTGATGTTAGAACCACCACGGAAGAAACTGATCTTATCAGCCAACTCAAGAATCAAACTTCCTTCATCCACAGCCGTGATGGAAGTGTTATTCACTGTTGCAGTCGTTGCTACTGTGCTATCTTTTACAACAATATTCTTGAACGCAATAACTTTACCCTTAATAGCATGGTTTACTTCAATGCCCTGGTATACCTTAACCGTATAGGTACCAGTATTCCAGCCCTTGTCAATTACGGTAATTGCAGAACCACTGCTGACTGCAGAACCACTAACAGTCTTTACCGTAACTGAGCGGAAGATATCATCTGTTACCATACCCATCTTGTTATCATTTCCCTTGGTTACCATATAACTGTAAGCATCCTTGGCAGAAGGAGTATCTTTTCCAGCCTCCATTTTCAGAAGCGCTTTATAGAAGCCCTGGCTGTCGTATCCCCTGAGTTCAATCTTGGATTCGAACCTGGCCATTCCATCATGATCTGCAAACGAAGGAATGTTCATATCAATGTTCGGATTACTTAAATCAAGAGAATAAGTTGCAATGGTGCTCTTGCTAACATCTTTAACCTGAAGCGATACAATCCTAGTAATAGATTTCCAACTGCCAGACTGCTGTGTAGCAGTGATGGAAAGCTGAACATTCGTTATTTTATCAAGAGCTGAATTCGCTGTCAATGTATATCCAGTCTGCCAGCCATTGATATTGGTTGCTGGTGCCAGAGGTGCTTCCTTATTTGTATTTGTTAAGACTGCTTCACTCGCACCTTCAACTTTAATTGCTACGTTATCTGGCAGGGAAGATACTACCTTAACAGTGTACTGCATATCAGGTACTGCTGTACCTCCCAACTGATCCGTAGGAGTGATTACCACATTCACCCTATCTTTATCCCCATCTGTATTTACAGCAAGTTTATTCTTATTTGGCTGTACTGTAAAGTTTGCAAGGGTACGGGAACCTGCAACATTTATGGAGCAAACACCGACCACTGGCTTGTTGGTATCACTGTATACCCTCTTGACAATAATCTGGGCTGAACCTGCGGATGCCGGATGAAGCTCACCATCATTCATATTAACCATAATGACAGCATCATTTGTACTGGTATATTCGAATACAGCACCATCTTCCGTAGGACCATCACCGGACCAGGTGTAACGTGCCTGTTCGGTTCCGTTTGCAAGTGTGATATTGTATTTACCATACAGACGTAAATTTCCATCGCCTACAGAAATGCTCATTGCACCTGTGGAGTATGTTAATTCATTTGCTGGCTTATTAGACGCGCCAACCGCCCAACCCAGAATATTATTTGCGGTAGAAGATGCCACCGAAACAATTGTAGCAGAAGTGGTAAGTTTAGGGAATTCCTTGCCATTCTCATCATACCCTCTGTCATACGTAGCAGTTACAACAGCCTGTTTTCCAACAGCATTAAAGTAAATCTCACCATCATACAAGAAGTAATCAACGCTGTCCGGTGCACTAAAGCTTACCAGACCCATATCGCCATTGATAATTACGCCGTTTTCATCCAGGAAATTAACTTTGATTGGTGTTGCTTCCTCACTTACTGCCATAGTGGTAGTAATCTGAATGCTAACAACTGCATCTGGATCTGCACCGATTAAGGATAATGTTTTTTCTTCATAAGTAAATTGGTAAGTGGTATCTTTCATCATCTCAGTGTAAAGTTCAACATTGACAATCTTTTCGTTTGCACTGTCAACTTTGGCCGACTTAATGAAAGTCTGAATCTGATTCTCGCCAAGCAGATATACTGCACTAAGCTTTGTCGGATCTTTTGCAATTGCTGCAGCGGTATCTGCATTCCCACAGGTAAGTGCTACCGTTGTTAAGCTAACCTGCTTAACTGAAAGGATACCTGTTTCAAAGACTTTGACCGTATAAGGCTTTTTCTCTGTGGTAGCCTGGTATTCACCCGTTACCGGATCTTTGCCCTCGGTCTGGACTGCCCACACATAGAGGGTTGCTTCCCCCGCTTTAACGCCTGTTATCTTCCCCTGTGTTTTTGTTACAGTGAAGATACTTGTATCAGAAGATTCAAAGCGGACAGCATCCGTAATCACATCCCTGTCTTTCCATACAGTGTTGCCATCTGCGTCCTTTCTAACAGCGGTAAGCTGTTTGGTTTCGCCGACTGCAATACCCTCCTCAGAAACAAGTTTCGTGCTCGCGGTGTTAAGGCCTGCTTTTACTGCGTTCTTTTTTACAGTAACAACACAGGTCTTGTTTACAACAGAACCATCCTTTGCAGTAAAGGTCGCGGTAATATTCGCTGTACCAACACTTACAGCCGTTACGTAGCCTTTCTGGTTTACGATAGCAACATCCGTGTTATCCGAACCGAACTGCACCTCATAATCACCCTTATTCCAGACTTTCGCATATCTCTGTCCTTCATAAGTACCGGTCACATCGCCGCCGAGGTAAAGCTTCAGGGTTGAGTACATCTGCGGTCCATCGGACTCAGCAGCTACGGCAGCCCTTGCTGGCAGCATGGTCACAACCATGGCCAGGGCTAACACGAAGGCGATCTTCTTGAAGATACTCTTCATTTTCTCTTCCTCCTTAAAGATTTTTTGATGAAATGAATGTTTTCGACAGATACCTATTGACATTTCTGGAATGATAGTTAATAATACAATATCACACAAAAAACGACATTATTCCAAACCTGTAAACCAAAAACAGGGATTGGCATTTTTTATGCCAATCCCTGTTTTTGGTTGTGTTTTCCCCTTATCAGAAACTTTCCATTCCCTTTAAAATCAGGAAACTAAATTACCTTAGTCTATTTTCTTCTCTATTCGCACAACTCCCGCCACACACGCAGCACTTCCGCCACGCTCCAGGCCTGTGTATAGCATCCCCTGCTGTCGCAGGCAAAATCGCCGTCAAAGATCTCCGCAATCCCGCCAAGGCATCCATCCTCCATATGCTGTGCAAATTCCCCTACCATAGTAGCAAGCTTCTCCTTTTCCTTTGCTGTCTGGCACATGGTTTTTGCCCACGCGTCAAAAAAAGCACCAGCAAGATAAGCCCAGGTTGTCCCCATATGGTACGCTAAATCACGCCCGATCAAGCGTCCGGCATATATCCCACGGTATCCGGCTTCCCCCTGTGCAAGACTGCGCAATCCATAAGGAGTATAAAGTTTTTCATATACGGCACGCACTACACTTTTTTCCTTTTCCTGCGGCAGCATAGTAAACGGAAGTGAAACTGCAAAGATCTGGTTTGGCCTTAAGCTGGCATCCCCCCTGCCATTTTCATCAATGGTATCATACAGGCAGTCCTGCGCCCCATTCCAGAATTTTTCCAGGAACGAACCCTGTACAAGGTTTGCCAGATCCGAAAGCTCTTTATGCCTTTGCTTTGGTTTAGCGCTTCCATTATTTTCCATATTTTGACCAGAAATCTTCCCACTCCCTCCCAGATCATCGGATAGGGTATCCTCCCCAAAAAATCTCTGTTCCAGCAGGTTCAGGCAGCAGATTGCATTGTACCAGAGCGCGTTGATCTCAACTGCCTTACCATGGCGCGGCGTAACCACAATATCCCCCACACGCACATCCATCCAGGTTAACTGATCCAGACCGCCGCCACCCATAATCAAGCCGTCTTCTTCCATATGGATACCGTATCGCGCCCTGCCATCCCGGTAACTCTCAAAAATCTCGCATAGTACCGGGTAGAGCGAATCACGCACAAAGATTTCCTCCTGTGTAAGCGTCCCCGCAACACAATGCACTCCGATGCCCTGTGTTCCCTTCCCGTCCGTGGATGCTCCTTTCCCCCCCTTCCAGGCATTGCCATCCGGAGTAATTTGGCCTTCATTCCTGCCCCTCCCCGGGATATTCTTCCACGCTTCCTTATAACACGGCAGTCCAGTCGTATATTGCAAATATTGATAGACCGCATAAAAGTACCAGAGTGATGCGTCAATTGTATTATACATCGGTTCTTCATCTGCATGGTTTGGAAAAACATTCGGAAGCATGCCCTGACTGACATATTTTGCAAAAGAAAGCAGCACCTCGCGCGCTTGAGAAAAGCGCCCGGTCGCAAGGGTCAGGCCGGTAAAGGCGATCATGGTATCCCTCCCCCAGTCCGCAAACCATGGATAACCCGCCAGCACGGTCATCATCCCGGTGGATTCGCGCCGTACAAGGAAATGGTCGGCGGAAAGAACAAGCCTGCCTGTCAAGGCATCCCTGCTGCCTGCCTGCTCAAGCAGCCCCTCCGCACGCACCTGTGCCTCCTTAAATATCTCCCTTGCACGTGCAAGGGCATTTAAGGCATACAGACTTGTGGCTTCCTGCCCACAAATCAACTCGCAGACCAAACCAATCTCCTTCTTTTCACCCGGTGCCAGGCTGATATGAAGTTCATATGGTGTAAAATGATGATCCACGCCGGTGAACCCGTTGCTTACATCCACACAGTACAACTCATTCTCCTCCACGGTATAATCCGGTGTCGCCATCGAAGTCCTGCGCTGCCTACGATCAAAAAAACTTCCTTCCGAGGCAGCAAAGCGGATCCTATACCCATCCTTTGCCCTCGGCGTTAAAATAAGTTCCCCTTCCCTACATTCCACTCCAAAATCAAGGGAAGTTTGCGCGCTTACTTCCCCAAAAGGCCGGAAATTAAACAGCGGGGTAATGGAAAATACCACTTCCTGCCCACCAAGATTTTCAAGTTCATAAGAAATAGCGGTTTCGTTTTTCCCATAGGCGAGGGCAATGCGCTTCGCTACCCGGACACCCTCTGCGAAATAACGGTATTCCGGCCAGAAATCAAAGGTAAACCCCGTCTGGTAACGGAATCCCTCCCGCAGATGTCCGGGGTACTGCTGTGTCGCTAGGTCACAGCGCCTTATCCCCATTCCTTCCGTCGAAACCTCCGCTGGAACGGGATCTTTTAATGCAAAAAGCTTTTCCCTTGTATTTTTATCCTGGGCATCCACCCCCAAGGCCGCATGCCCCTTCCCATCCATCCCAAAAATCAGTTCCTCATGCGTTTTGGCAAGTACCAACACCCGATCCACCGGCGGGTGCAGCGACGCAATCAGGTAGGAAGAAAAAATCCTTGAGCTGTTGCCGTGCACTGTGCTGTTCGCGTAACCACCGATCCCGTTTGAAAGCAGCCATTCTTTCTGGTTCCCTGACTCGAAATTGCGGAATGCACTCCGCCCGAACCGATATACGATACGTTCCTTCGCCATAATTCCCTCTCTTTCTTCATCTTTTTATGCTTTTTCCAACATTTCCCTTATTTCTTCTGCCTCAAACCGATATTTCTGATCGCAGAACTGGCATCCCGCTTCAACCGGCTTGCCATCGGATAACATCGTTAAAAGTTCCTGTTTCCCAATACTTAAAATTGCCCGGGAAACACGTTCCTTAGAGCAGCCACAATGGTAGGAAACCGGCTGCCTGTCGGAAATTTGCAGCCCTAACCCCCCGACAAGTTCCGTAAGGATTTCTTCCGGCTCCATACCGGAATCAAGCATTGCTGTAACGGAATTAACATGGGCAAGCCGCTCTTCCAGCTTTGTTATAACTTCCTCCTTTGTATACGGCATAAGCTGAAGGAGAAAACCGCCCGCGCACCGCACCGTATTGTTGCGCTCCATCAAAACGCCAAGCCCTACGGAAGATGGTACCTGTTCGGAAACCGCAAAATAATAGGTCAGATCTTCTGCAATCTCCCCCGAAACCAGTTCGGTCTGCCCAACATAAGGTTCCTTCATCCCCAGATCCCTAATAACAAAGAGCGTCCCCTGGCCGATTGCACCTCCCACATCAAGTTTCCCGCGCGCATTCGCCCCAAGCAGCACCCCTGGTTCGTAAACATACCCCTTAACCTGGCAATGGGAATTTGCTGTCACAAGTGCCCCCCTCATCGGTCCGTTCCCCGTGATTTTCAGGGTCAAAAGGTCGTCCTCCCCCTTCATCATGCTACCCATCATAAGCCCCGCTGCCATCAGCCGCCCAAGCGCCGCCGTTGCAACGGGGCTTGTATTGTGCATTGCCCTGGCTTTTTCCGTTAGTTCCCGTGTACTTACCGCAAACGCGCGGATTGCGTCATCCGCTGCCGTCGCCCTTACCAAATAGTCCCCTGCCATCCTAAAACCTCCATTATTTTTATGTTATATTTATTCAGATCATTATGCTATCCATCTATTTTTCCAGCAAAACTTTTTTTGCATTACCAAAATATTCTGCCACCGCAGATATTCCTGTTTTTTTTATAAACTCTGTCTGGCACAAACAGAAATCCACACCCTATCATTCCAGATACAGTTTTCCCCCATGGCGCTTCTCCCGCGCTATAAAATACATGCGCTCCGTTTCTTCTGTCACGGCATCATGCGTGCCTGCCTGGTACATTGCGACAAATTCCAGCCCGGACTCGCCAATCAGGCGCACGATGGTTTCCGGTTCGTAAGCGCGCTGAAGGTGCGTTTCCCGGATGCGCCCATACAGTTCCTCCTCTTCCTCACCCTCAAACTCCAAACGCCTGAAAACCGTAATATCGTACTGGTTTAACCCCGTTTCCTCCTGATATGCGTTTTCCCAGATCAGGCTGCAGTCCTCGCGGTTTTCCGCAATTGTTGTATCCCCGATTAGGTCACGGTATTTGTGTATGGTGTTCATATCAAAAATAAAGATGCCGCCTGGGTCAAGATAATTGTTCACAAGTTCAAATACCTTTTTCAAATCCTCCTCCTTCGTAAGGTAATTCATACTGTCGCAGAGGCTGACAATAGCCGCGACCGTGCCATAAAGCTCAAATTCACGCATATCCTGGTTTAAATAAAGAATATCCCTGGCTGTTCCGGCTTTTTCTTGCCCAACTGCCGTTTCCCTTCCATCCTCCCTTTCTGAATCTTCCTGACCGGCATATTCCTCCTCACCCTCCCATACCTCCACAAACTCATACCCCCGCGCAATGTCCAGCATATCCTCCGAAAGATCAATGCCAATCATATCGTATCCGGCATCCCGCAGCCTCCGGGTAATACTGCCCGTACCGCAGCCAAGCTCACAGACAAGTCCCCCATCGATCCCGTATTCTTTTAGCAGGCTGATCAGATACCTGCTCCACTCCTCATATGGTACATTGTCCATAAAAGTATCATAGAGTGCCGCAAATCCCGTATATGCTTCCATAAAAACCTCCCCTATATTTTCAAACTTATTCCCGTGCATAGCACAGGCCTGCCTGTGATACTACCTTAATAAAAAAGTTTGAAAATGCTTTCAAACTTATAAATTTTTCCATTCACATTTTAACCAATCTGACTATGCTTGTCAATATGCTTGGGGCAATTGTAAGGTGAACTCTTT
>CAMWUU010000093.1 GCA_947177515.1 uncultured Lachnospiraceae bacterium | reverse complement strand
GCCCGGTTTCTTCCGAAGAGGAGGCACTTGCCTTTATCGGGCAGGTTAAGAAAAAATACTGGGATGCTAAGCACAACTGCTTCGCCTATGTAATCGGTACGGACAATGAGCTTGCCCGTTGCAGCGACGACGGGGAACCATCAAAAACTGCGGGCAGGCCGATGCTTGATGTACTGCTTGCCGAAGGCATCCACGATGCGGCGGTTGTCGTGACCCGCTACTTCGGCGGGGTGTTACTTGGCACGGGCGGACTTGTGCGCGCCTACCAGGCGGCAGTTAAAGCAGGGCTTACTGCCTGCACACTGGCCACAAGAAACCTTGGCAAAAAACTTGTGATCACCACGGATTACAGTGGAATCGGAAAACTGCAATATATCGCCGCATCCGAAAACATTTCACTGCTTTCCACGGAATATACTGACGCGGTCACGGTTACACTCTTTGTAACTCCCAGTCAGGAAAGTATCTTTATAAAAAAATTTACCCAGGCCACGAACGGGCAGGCAAAGATTACCGTGGAGGGGGAAGGTTTTTTTGAAATTGTCACAAACTCTTAATTTGCCAAATAAAAAAAACTGTGCTATACTTACGGACAAGACCGTGCAAAACCACCTGTCACAGGGATATGTTCTATCCGGGGGCACTTTTACCACGTACCAATCCCCGGCATACAGAAAAGAGGTGTATTTATGGATTTTAGCAAAAAAGGCATTATAAAACGCCAGCACCAGATTAAATCCTGGTCAAGACGTTTAGTTTCAAAGTCGCGGGTATTTTCCTTCCGCATTGCCCTGCTCGCCTTTCTCGCGCTCGGCATCTTCGCATGCGTCACGATTTTCGGCGCAGCCAAGGCCATGATTGATGATGCCCCGGCGCTCTCCCAGATCAATATTGACCCAGAGAAATTTACAACACATATTTATTACAGCGACGGTTCGGTTTCTGGCACGGTGGTCGGTGTCGAGTCAAACCGTATCCTTGTCACTTCCGAGCAGATCCCAAAGGTGGTAAAAGACTGTTTTGTCGCCATCGAGGATAAACGTTTTTATGAGCATGACGGCATCGACCTGCCAGGTATTGCACGCGCTGGGTACTCCGGTATCAAATCTTTCCTCGACAAAAGCGGCGGGCTGCTTGACTACGGCGCAAGTACCATTACACAGCAGCTTCTAAAAATCAGGGTATTCAACTACGGTAACGAGGAAAATGCGATTGACAAGATTACCCGGAAAGTCCAGGAACAATATCTTGCCATCCAGCTTGAGGATGCCTACACAAAGGATGAGATCCTAGTTGCCTACATGAACAATATCAACCTCGGCAACCGCTCCTTCGGTGTCCAGATGGCAGCACTTAACTATTTCGGTAAGGATGTGTGGGATCTCACACTTTCTGAGGCCGCCGTAATTGCTTCTATCGCGCTCTCCCCGGTACGTCAGAACCCAATCAATTTCCCGGAGGCGAACGCCAAACGCCGGCAAAGTTGTCTTGATACCATGCTTGAACTTGGATTTTGTTCACAAGCCGAATACGACGAGGCCGTCAATGACGAAGTTTACGCCCGCATTAAAAACTATGCCTACGAAAACAGCGAGGAAGTTTATTATTCCTATTTTAATGACGCGGTTATCCGCCAGGTATTAAACGACCTGATCGCAGCAGGATATTCCGCCGAAAAAGCGGAGGATATGCTCTACAGCGGAGGACTGGATATTTTCACAACGCAGGATAAGGATATCCAGGCTGTGGTGGATTCGGTATACTGCAATGAGGAGAATTTCCCGGCTCTTGGCAATGAAACCGGCTCTTTCTATGAACTGACGCAGGATTATGCCGTTTCTATTTTAAGGGCGGACGAAACAGAGGATCATTTCCACCTAGGCGATGTACTGAACTACTACGCGGATTACAATGACGCGGATTTGAAATTTTATCACGAATATTATCGTTCCAACCACCGCGGGATCAGCCGCTATACGACCGACCCCGACCTGCTCAACCAGATGATTGACGAATTTATTGACTCCATTATGGAAGAAGGGGATTCGATTTTAGCGGAACGGCCGCGTATTTATACCTTACAGCCTCAGTCCTCCTTTGTTGTCATCGACCAGAAAACAGGGCATGTGATGGCAGTCTATGGCGGCCGCGGCGAGAAGACAGGCAGCCTTACCTTAAACCGTGCGACCACCACACTGCGCCAGGTCGGCTCCACATTCAAGGTGCTTGCCTCCTTCCTACCGGCACTCGACACTGCGGGGATGACGCTCGCTTCGGTGGCAGATGATGCGGAATACCATTATCCGGGCACCAATACCAAAGTTACAAACTGGAACGGCGATGTATACGAAGGCCTGACCCCGATCCGGCGTGCGATCTACCGCTCCATGAATATTGTCGCCTGCCGTGTTATGGAACAGGTAACCCCACAGGTTTCCTTTGACTATCTAAAGAAACTTGGCTTCTCCACGCTGGTGGAATCCCAGACAAGCGAAGATGGCAGGATATACAGCGATATCGGTATCCCGCTTGCCCTCGGCGGTCTTACAAACGGTGTTACAAACCTTGAACTGACAGCGGCCTATGCAACCATTGCAAACAACGGCATCTACAACCGTCCGGTGCTTTATACCAAAGTACTTGACCACAATGGCAAAGTACTCTTATCCAATGATTCCGCATCCACACAGGTCATCAAAACCTCGACCGCCTACCTTCTGACTGATGCGATGCAGGACACGACCACAAGTGGTACTGGGACAAACCTCGCGTTTAAACAGTCGGAAGTCAACGACTATATCACTGCCTATGCAAAACGCAAATTCGGAATTGTATCGGATGAGGATGCTTCTTCAAACGAGGAATACAAGGCCTATGTTAACGACCTAAAAAGCAAGCTTTCCGGTATGCCAATTGCGGGAAAAACCGGCTCCTCCCATTATACCGACCTTTGGTTTGTCGGTTATTCCCCGTATTACACGGCGGCGGTTTGGACAGGTTTTGATAACAACCTTAAACAGATTAACCGAAATTACCATCAGCATATGTGGCGCAAGATTATGGAACAGATCCATGTGGTCAAAGAGAAGGAAGCCGTTAATTTTGTAATGCCGGATTCCATCCTCTCCGCGACCATCTGCACCAAATGCGGCAATCTTGCCGTTACAGGACTCTGCGACCAGGTAAACTGTGTAAAGACGGAGATCTTTGCAAAAGGCACCGTCCCGAACGTGAAATGTACCTGCCATGTCAAGGCTTCCGTATGTACGGTTTCCGGTCAGATGGCAAGCGTTTACTGTCCTGTTGAAACAACGGCGGAGAAAGTATACCTGATCAAGGAAGAAACCTCCCCAACCTACGACACACCAAATCTTCTGCCTACAGGTGAGGATGCCGTTACTTGTACCATCCACACAGCGGAAAGTATCCTTCCGCCGGATGATGAAGGCGACCCGGATAATCCGGATTTCCCGGATCAGGAGGAGGACACCAAAAACCCGGATGTTCCGGATACTCCGGATAACCCGGATAATTCAGATGTCCTAAATCCACCAACCAGCCCGGACACACCAAAAAACGATAATCCGGATGAGGGGGAACCGGATATCGATTGATCTTGTAGCTCTAAACCTGGATTGGCAACAAAAAAGCCGCGCTAAAAGCGCGGCTTTTTTGTTTACGGGAGCTTTGGCTTTGACTTAAAAATAAGTGCCGCCAGATATCCAATCAGCAGCGCTCCGGAAATTCCAATTGCGGTTTCGGATAATCCACCCTTAAACAGCCCCAAGAATCCATCCGTATCCACCGCCTTCTTCACCCCCTGGAACAGCATGTTCCCAAAGCCCGCCAGTGGTACGGTTGCTCCGGCTCCTGCCCACTCAGAAAACGGTTTGTAAATCCCCACCGCCCCCAAAAGTGCACCAAGACAAACTAACATTACCATAATCCTTCCCGGAAGCAGCTTGGTCATATCCATCAAGACCTGCACAAGTGCACAGATTGCCCCTCCCACCAAAAATGCAGTCAGATAATCCATATTCCACCTTCACCTCTCTTTTTCCAAAAAGTAATCCTTTAATCCCATAAAATCCTAATTTTCCCCACAATATTCCAAAACCACCGCATGTGCGATCCCCGGCACACTGTTGCCCTCATTAAAACTAACCGTGGAAAGCAGTGCCCCTGTCGGTACAAAAAGAATGCGCCGGAATACTCCCTCTGAAACTTTTTTAAGCAAATACCCCGTCAGCGTAATGGCGGAGCATCCGCAACCGCTCCCTCCGGCATCCGTCTTCTGGCGTTTTGCATCAAAAATCTCAATGCCGCAGTCCATATGCTGCTTTGTAATATCAAAACCTTTTTCTAGTAGCAGAGCCAGAAGAATTTCCTTGCCCACCGCTCCAAGATCCCCCGTAACAATCCGGTCGTAATACTCAGGGGCAAGTCCGAAATCCTTTAGATGGCGGTAGATTGTATCACACGCCGCCGGAGCCATACAGGCTCCCATATTCATGGAATCTTTCACTCCATAATCAATTACCCGCCCCATGGTCGCCCCGGAAAGACGCACATTATACTTCCCCCGCTTATTTGACAGCACCACTGCCCCGCTCCCCGTTACTGTCCAGGTTGCTGCCATTGGTCTTTGGTTACCGTAGGCAAGCGGAAAACGGAACTGTTTTTCTGCCCCTGCAAAATGACTTGATGTAATGGTCAGCACATGCCCCGCATAGCCACCATCCACCAGCACCGCACCGGCAAGCAGCGACTCGCCCATTGTGGAACATGCACCGTAAAGCCCGAGCAGCGGAATGGCAAGTTTTTCCACTCCAAACGTAGTGGCAATAAGCTGACCAAGCAGATCCCCACCCGCCATATAGCGGATTTTTTCCGGCGTAAGCCCTGCATCCTTAATGGCATGTTCCGCTGCCTTAAGCTGCATATTGCTCTCCGCTTCCTCCCATGTCTTGCCGCCGAACATATCATCCTGTCCCACCATATCAAAATAATCCCCTAGCGGTCCTTCACTCTCTAGTTTCCCGGCCACGCTCGCCATACCGCTTACATAAACGCCCGTACCAAAGGAAAAACTCTGTTTTCCCGGCGCTTTTGCATCCTGCTGCTCCATGCCGCGTCCACTCCTTTCCTGATCCGGCTGCTGCCCTTTTAAACCCTGCATCCGCCGGTATTTATTTGGGGCACAAAATGTACGCCCCTTACTGGGATATCTGCCCAAAAGGAAAATCCAGTATCCAAAACAATCATTATGACTTTCCTCCAATAAAGTTAAAATCCCCATTTTTTCGCAGTTTATACGATCTGCCATGGAAAGGCCAAAAAAGAACACTGTACTTTTTTTCAGATTTCTGGTAAAATGGAAAAAGATTACCGGGAAGTATGTGTTAGACCCCGAGAACAAAAAAAGGAGAAAGACCATGATCCGTTCCCTGATCCGTTTAATCAACTCGTTTTCCAGAAAATTAAACGCCGACAATGTCAGCGCCTTTTCCGCACAGGCGGCATTTTTCCTTATTATATCTTTTTTTCCGTTTGCCATGTTTTTGTTAACCCTGTTGAATTACCTGCCGTTCTCCAAACCGGAACTGCTTTCCGCAATGGAATCCGTCTTTCCGCAAACCGTCGCAGAATATCTTTCCGATATTCTCGACGAACTGCTTGAAAAATCAAATGGAACTGTGCTCTCCCTTACGGCAATCGCCACACTCTGGACCTCATCAAAGGGTTTTTACGCTGTTGTGCGCGGCCTAGATTCCATCTACCGCTCCACCGGCAAACGCAATTACTTTTTGACCCGTCTGCTCGCAGCGCTCTACACGCTGCTTTTTGCTGTGCTTATCATTGCCGTTCTCTTTATTTTTGTTTTTGGTAACCAAATCTATCTCTGGAGCCTGCAGCATGTGCCGATCCTCTCGGAAATGGCACTGCTCATCATCAGTGTGCGCACCCTAGTCGGCTTCTGCCTGATGATTTTATTTTTCACACTCGTCTTTATTACAATGCCAAACCGCAAATCCTCCTTTTTTGCCGAGCTGCCCGGAGCCATCCTTGCCTCGGCGGGCTGGATTGGATTTTCCTACCTTTTTTCATTCTACATTGACAATTTCAGCAACTACTCCGCCACTTATGGCAGCCTGACAGCAGTCGTGCTGTGCATGCTCTGGTTTTACTCCTGTATGTACATTATGTTTATCGGCGCGGAACTCAACCAGGTATTTTCCAACCCCATCATCCACGAAGCCTTCCGCAAAATGCGTGAAACCAGGAAGGCACATAAAAAAAACAGGGAATCCAAACCGGACTCCCCGCATACTTAAATTTACATATTTTCCCATATCCATTTCCTGACAGAATGAATAGCAAAAATTTACTTTAAAACTGGAACCCTGTTTTCCTAATACAGGAAAATCAGTTCCGTTCCAGTATAATAATATGCTATAATTTCCTCATAATTCTTTCCTGCTTCCGCCATCTTCTTCACGCCATTCTGGCTCATCCCGGTTCCATGTCCATAACCGCCGCCGGAAAGTGTAAGCGCACTCAGTTTTCCATCCTCCCTGATTTCATCAATCACAACAAACGCACTCGGAAGCAGCGACATATTTTTCACTTCACTGCCGTCCTTCCTTACAATAGCGCTCTCCCTCGGGGCAAAAGCCGTCCGGATCGCCGTCTGGAAACAGATCGGAACAGTTTCCTCCTCCCCACCCCCTTTTGTCCCCGTAACCGAAACTTCCAGTGCAATCCCGCTTTTGGCACGTTTTGATACCCTGACACTTGTCACCGTATCCAATCCCGTTGCCTTCTTTAACTGCCCTAAAAGCTGCTCATAAGGAAGCGTACAATTCCATCGGTACCAGGAAAAGGCACTATCATATGTTTTTATATCATCCGACAAAATAAATTCCCGAAAACTTTCCTCCTTGGAAAAATCCACCTCACCACCCTCTTCATTCTGCAGGCGGCCAGTCAGGTAGGAAAGCGGCGCACCCTCCCAGACTTCATGGTAGCTCGCCGTATGGCCGCAGGAAGTGGAAAAATAATAAGCGGTAATCACGGAGCCACCATACGCCGCCACAAGTCCGTAAGTTTCTTTTACTGCGAGGATGGAAGCCTCATCCTCCGCAACATTATTATATACCTGGCAGCTCACACTGTCATCCACATGCGCGCCGTAGGAACGGAAGCGGCTTGCCATCAACTGGTTAAACGCATAACTGCGCGCGCAGACTGCCTGCACTTTAAGTGCTTCATCCCCGTAGGAAGTCGGCATCTCACTCGGGATCACCGCATATAGATATTCCTCCATCGAAAGCTCATTCACCACAATCAGCCCATCTTTGGCCGCAACAATCTCCATGCTCCCACGATAAGCGGGTGCGCCGCAGGTGCGGCTAACCGAACGCAGGATAATCTTTCCCTCGCCGCCCACCGTTTCCACAAGAATCCGATCCGTACTATCCTTTTCCTTCTCAAAAAGAAATGAAATCTCCTCCCCCGCCTTATATTTCTTTTTCTTCCCCGCCCGGCTTACCGTAAACTCCCGGTCTGCGGTCAGGGTAACACTCTCATGATAATAGGATTTGTAACCACTTGTGTTAATCAGGACGCGTATGGTATCCGCTTTCAGTTTCTCCTTAATCAGAGCCGCACAGATCTCGCCCCCCTCCACCACAAAATCCGTAACCGAGTAACCAACTAAAATCCGGTTGGTTTTCTCCATTGCCAGATCCCCATAAATCTTGTAAATCCGGAAATTCTCCGAAAGCGGCAGCCTTCCGTACCCCTCCAGTTCAATTTCCTTCTCCGAGGTCAGCAGCACCTTGGCCTGAATCACATCCTTCTTCACTGTGATTTCCATGATTTTCCCATTTTCCAGAACCAGGTCGCAAACCGTATTTTCAAACCCCTGCTCCAGCGGCAGGATGGTTTCATATTCCACCGCAAAACCATGCAGAAATGTGGATACTTTACTTTTCTGCGCGCTGATAACCCAGACATTAGGTACCCGAACGGCCTGCACCAGTTGCTCCCTTATGTAAAGCAGTTCATCCCCCAGACAGAGCGCCCTAACAACACGGTTCTTATATTCGGAAACTGCGCGGCTTTCTCCCCTGCCGCTGATCTTTTCTGCTACTGGGTCATTTTCGGGATACCACTTCTCACCCTTTGCAAAAACCGCGCTGTAATCCTCACAATTTCCATAGCGGTAAGTCTTTCCCCCCGCATCATAAAGTTTCCCTTCCTCCAGCAACAAAACGTAGAAATCACGGTATTCCGGTAATTCCCCCCATTCGCCTTCTGCTTGTTTTTCCTTTTGCATCCCTAAAAGCTGCTCGTAGATTTTAAGAAATTCCCCAAGATAAAGCATATCCGTTTCCTTCACCTGCATCAGCCGCGCCGGCAGCCCTTCAACCACCCTGCTGTAATCCAACCCTGTAAAGGTGCAAAACGTATATAAAGAGTCCCTAAACATCCCGCAGGTAAGAAATTCCTCCTTCTGTGAGGAATCATCAGCCGCAGCTTCCTCCCCATCCCATCCCGGTGCAAGGGCGCTAAGCAGCCATTTTGCCCTCGCCGTCAAAATCCCCTCGTTTTCGTCTGGAAAAACAAACTCCTTTCGCTCGATTTCCTCCCGCTTTTCTTCTTCTATCGGCTCCTTTCCCTCACCCTGCCCGAAAAAATTGTAGATAAACACCCCCGCAGCCAGCAGGACACACAGCGCGATTAACACTATATTTTTCAACCGTTCCCGGTTCCAGTTCCCCTTCATAGCTTCCCCCGCTTCCACAACGCCCATCCGGCTTGTCTTTCCATAAGCGTACTTTCCATAAGTATATGTACCAGCAGGAAAAACTATTCTTTCCGCAATGGGTTAAACCCGGAAGTCTTCTTAATACGCTGTTTATCCTGGTACATCAGCGCGTCCACCTCCGTCATAACCTGGTCAATAGAAGAAATCTCCTCCTTCTTATACACCTGATACCCAATTGCCAGATGGAGCGGATAATCACGTTCTTTCGAATCGTTGATCTTTTGTGTCTGCGCCCGTATGGACGAAACACATTCCCCGATCCCTTCAGTACAGAAATGACCTACAGCAAGTTTTACATACTCATCCCCGCCAACACGGAAATTATACTCCCGCAAAGCACCCTTTATGGACGTTCTCAGCAGAATACGCGTGGACAGACAAATCACATCATCCCCTGCCAGATGTCCAAAGGTATCATTAATATATTTCAGCCCATTATTATCACACAACATAAAGAAAAGCTGTTCCCCCTCTTCCATTCCCTGAAGAATATCCGGCAGGAGGATATTGTAGCCATTGCGGTTATAAAGACCGGTCATCGCATCCGTCACCGCTTTATGCTGAGCCGCCTTATACAAATCATTGACCGCATAGACACGGCGCAGGGACTCAAGCGCCACATTTACCTTGCGCACCCAGAATGGATAACGTTTCCCAAAAACACATTCCGAGCTATGATATTCCAGTACGATATACCCAAAACAATGACTACCGAAATGCAGCATATTAAAATAAAACATTGCCGGTTTCTCCCGATCCGCACGATATGCGGGGAGCATATCCTTCGCATCAAAAATACGGTCAAGGCGCACACGCCCCTCCTTCTTCTTTTCAAACGGTCCTACAGTGTCAAGTGCCAGCATCATCCGGTCAGTAAAAACTTCCTGCTCCTGCCCGTCCCGCTTTTCCCAGTCCGGGCTAAGACACAAATACATCCTATCAAATTTCCCTGCGTGCAGGGCATACCCATCAATCTCCCAGAGGCAATCCACCAGATCCTTTGCCATAATCAGGCATTCCTGCATAAAATTATAAATAGCAAAAAACTCATCTTCCCGCTTGTCCGGCAAAATTTTATCAAACCGGAAACGTCTGCCACAGCTACAGGACTGATAGAGCATCAAATCAGACTTTTTGCGCAGGGGCTGTGACCTGCCCCCCACACCCAGAGTCCCCGCAATATACCGCACTGCCTTCGCCGCCGCAAGGGCAACACCGCGCGTCGCCGACGTAATAAAAGCCTTCTCCTCCCCCTCTAGAGGCTCGCAATCATAACCCGTTACCAACACATCTTCCGGCACCCGGATTTCCCATTTCTGCAACGCGTAACAGACACTGACAGCCATTGTATCACTCCCGCAGGCAATGGCCTGGGGAAGCCCCCGCTCACTTGCCATAAGCTCCTCCACCACGCGCTCCCCCTCATCATACCAAAAATCACCGTAAAAAATCCTTGTTTCATCCACCTCAAGCCCCGCATGCTCCATCGCCTGCCGGTAACCTAAAAGCCGGTTTCCACTGTGCGGATGTTCCTTTGGCCCCGTCATAAACGCGATATCCGTGCAGCCATGCACCTCAATCAGATGTTCCACCACCTCACGCACCCCAGCAGCATCATCACATGCAAACACCCAAAAACCTTCCACTGCCATATCAATGCTCACGCATACACCATTGAAATTTTGCCGGATCTGTTTTGCAATCTCTTCGGCATATTCCGGCTGCATTTGTAAGCTGTCCGGCACCAGGATAACCGCATCCAGCATATCAAAATTAACCAGTTCCATAATCCTAGATTCGCCTAGCTGGTAATCTGTATAGCCTCCGATGCGCAACATATTTG
>CAMWUU010000092.1 GCA_947177515.1 uncultured Lachnospiraceae bacterium | reverse complement strand
AAACAGCGCCGGAAGGGAATTACTGGGAGCAGAGCGGACAGGAATTTCCTTCCAGAAAAAGGGCGCTGTGAAGGGATTTCTGCGGAACTTAAAATAGGAGGAAAGATTGATGGGAACTGCCCAGGGAGCAAAAGGGGACAAGGTATATCTGTTTGAGCAGATGCCGATCCCGAAAGCCGTGCGCAAACTCGCCGTACCAACCATATTAAGCTCGCTTGTTATGGTACTGTATAACCTCGCGGACACATATTTTGTAGGACTCTTAAACGAATCAGGGGAAACCGCCGCCGTAACACTGGCAGCCCCGTTGCTGCTCGCCTTCAATGCGGTCAATAACCTGTTCGGCGTAGGCTCGTCCAGTATGATGAGCCGGGCACTTGGAAAAAAAGACATAGAAACCGTAAAGAAAAGTTCCGCAGCCGGATTTTATTACGCCCTGTTAAGCGGCCTGGCCTTCTCGGTAATCTACACGCTGTTGAAAAACCCGTTCCTCACCCTTCTGGGCGCGGATGAGGGAACGGCTGCCGTAACCGCGCAATACTTAAAATGGACTGTCAGCTTCGGCGCTGCCCCAGCCATCTTGAATGTGGTACTCGCCTACCTGGTGCGCGCGGAAGGAGCTTCACTGCACGCAAGCCTTGGGACAATGAGCGGCTGTCTGCTCAATATTATACTTGACCCCATTTTTATTCTGCCGTGGGGCTTTCATATGGGCGCTGCGGGCGCGGGGCTGGCAACCTTTTTATCTAATTGCGTCGCATGTATATACTTTTTTATACTTTTGTATAAAAAACGGGGGACAACCTATGTATGTGTGAAACCCGGGATGGCAAAGCCGGAAAAACGTATATTATCCGGAATCTGTGCGGTTGGGATACCAGCATCCATCCAAAATCTGCTGAATGTGACAGGGATGACGATCCTGAACAATATGACCGCTTCCTTCGGAGCGGACGCTGTGGCGGCGATGGGGATTTCCCACAAAATCAGCATGGTGCCAATGCAGATCGCATTCGGTTTATCGCAGGGCATAATGCCACTTGTCAGTTATAATTATGCAAGCAGGAATTATGTAAGGATGAAAAAAAGCTTCTGGTATACAGCAAGGATTTCGCTGATTTTTATGGCGGTGGTTGCCGCTGCACTCTGCTTTGGCTCCGGGGGTGTGGTGAAACTGTTTATGAAGGATGCGGCGGTAGTCGGTTACGGCGCGCAGTTTTTGCGCGGTTTTGCATTGGGGATGCCATTTCTGTGTATGGACTTTTTGGCGGTGGGTGTATTCCAGGCATGTGGAATGGGGATGAAATCGTTTGTTTTTGCCATTCTACGTAAGATTGTATTGGAAATTCCGGCGCTCTATTTGCTTAACACGCTCTTTCCGCTCTACGGCATTGCTTACGCACAGTGTGTAGCGGAGATGGTGCTGTCAGCGGTGGCGGTGGTAGTACTGATGAAATTTTTCCGTGAAACACAAAAAGGGGAGTAAGGGATGAAATTTGATACTTGTTTTTTTGTCCCTTCAGGCTTATAATAGATAGCCGAAAAGAAAAAGTAAATTAAGTACCTTGTTAGCCCGTTCTTACTAGAATATGTTTGAAAATTATTTGCATAATCAGGACGGTATCTGTAAAAATCAGGGAATTGCCTGAAAAGCATCCTATATATGATATGAATTTGTACAGGATCCCCTTTGTTTTATCGGGTATACAGGTTCTTTGAAGGTATTTGCAGTAGTACCGGCGGGAAAACAGGGAAAACGGAAGGGATGATGGGAAATGAATAAGGATTTGACAGCGGGGGAGCCGAAAAAGGTTTTGTGGGCATTCTGCCTGCCCATGTTTGGCAGCATTGTATTCCAGCAGCTCTACAATATCGCGGATTCCCTAGTAGCCGGTAAATTTATTGGGGAAAATGCGTTAGCGGCAGTCGGGAACAGCTACAATATTACGCTTATTTTTATCGCGTTCGCTTTTGGCTGTAATATTGGTTGTTCCGTGATTGTGTCACAACTTTTTGGGGCGAAGGATTTTCATAGGATGAAAGCCGCCGTCCACACCTCCCTGATTGCGAGCGGGGTTCTGTGTGCCATCCTGATGGCAGTTGGCTTGTTTTCGGCAGAAACGCTTCTGCGGCTGATGAGAACCCAGCCAGAAGTCCTGGCAGATTCCCTGCTGTATTTAAATGTTTATCTCTGGGGTTTGCCCTTTTTATTCTTCTACAATATTGCCACGGGGATCTTTTCGGCACTTGGGGATTCCAAAACCCCATTTCTTTTCCTCGCATTTTCATCAAGCGCGAACATTCTTGTCGATATCCTGTTTGTAAAAGGCTTTTCCATGGGAGTTGCCGGGGTTGCGTGGGCAACCTTCCTCTGTCAGGGAGTAAGCTGTGTTCTATCCGTCTTACTAGTGTTAAAGCGGCTTTATACCATTCAAACACAGGGAGCTATCCCGTTATTTTCGGGACAGCTCCTGGGAAAAATCGCAATGATCGCTGTGCCTAGCATCCTCCAGCAATCCTTTATCTCCGTCGGGAACATTTTAATCCAAGGCTGCATCAATGATTTCGGCGTAAGCGTTGCCGCAGGGTATTCCGCCGCCGTAAAATTAAATAATCTGGTGATAACATCCTTTACCACCATCGGCAATGGGATATCAAATTTTTCCGCCCAGAACCTGGGTGCAAACCAGTATGGGAGAATTAAAGAGGGATTTAAGGCAGGGCTGAAACTGGTATGGTGCCTTTGCGTCCCGTTTTGTTTCGCCTATATGATATTTGGAAAATATTTACTTTTGCTCTTTATGGATGAAAGTTCTGCCACGGCACTGATGACTGGGAGGCAATTTTTGTGGATTCTGTCCCCGTTTTATTTTGTGGTTTCCACAAAGCTTGTGGCGGACGGGGTTCTGCGCGGGGAAGGGGCGATGCTTAAGTTTATGGTTGCCACCTTCACCGACCTGATCCTGCGCGTAATCCTGTCCTTTATTCTTTCCGGGCTGGTTGGCTCCGCTATTGGTATATGGTGGTCATGGCCAATCGGTTGGTGTATTGGGACGGGGCTTTCCCTTGTATTCTATCACAAATGTGAGGGGGAAATGAAAAAGTAAAAGCAGCCTAAGAGTGCAGCGCCTTGGAATAACTGCAACGGTGGAAGGGAATTTGGCTGGCACTTAGAGTTTCTTTAAGTAATTTCCATCAATATTCAGGATTTTATTATAAATAATAAATGCATTCGGGTCAATTTCCTGCACCGTGCGGCGCACTAGATTGATCTCATACTTGGAAACTGCAGTGACTAAGATATTGGTTGACTCGTGTGTATAAGCACCATCACCCTTCCATTCCGTTACGCCGCGATAGATTTTCTGCATAATCGCATCAGCGACACCGGTCTTCTTTGTGAAAATTGTTACCTGGATCATAATATTCTGCGAATGCGCGCGATCCACCGCAAAGGAGGAGAGCGCCGCGTAGATAATACAGTAAATCGCAGTTTGCAAATCAAACATCAGCGCGCAGATCAGATAAATTACACCGTTAATCAGGATATTGACTTTGCCGACGCTGAAATTGCGGTAGCGTTTGCTAAAATAAATACCCAGGATATCAATACCGCCGCCCGACCCGCCAGCATACAGGCAAAGCCCCACGCCCACACCGTACATCAGGCCGCCGATAATACAGGATGTTAATGGCTCCTCAATAATCAGGGGATTTGGAACCGGGATCACCGTCACAATAAAAGTTGTGAGAGCCACGGACATAGCCGTTTTTAAGAAAAAAAGGCGGCTGACCCCCTTGTAGGCAAGCAAAAACAGTGGGATATTTAGCAAAAAATAGATAATACCCGAGATATCAATGTTCGGCGCGTTTAAAATATGGAGCCGGTCAACCAGGACGGTACGGATCAACTGGGAAATACCGAGCGCGCCGCCGTTATAAAGTTTTAACGGGGTGAGGAAAAGATTGATGGCTGCGGAAAAAATGACCGTACCAGCAGCTACCATCAAAAAGCGCCATAATTCGTTGGTGGAGAGTTTGTTTTTCATGGAATGAAATGCCTTTCTGACAAAAATAATTTTGCGGTCTGTGCTTTGGGGAAACAGCAAAAAGCCTTTGACCAGGATAGGAAACAGGATACATTGTAAGATAGTTTGTCTGAAAGTGCAAGGGAAAATTAGAATTTTTTTCAATTAATTAGTGTATACCCCATTGTCCCTGCTGCTTATTAAGATGAAGGGAATGTGTCATTCTTCCTAATTTAAATATTTGACGTAGATTTCCAAATGTGTTATGATAAGGATAATGAACAAAACTGTGAGAAAGGGCACAGAAAGGAGGAAATCATATGGGAATTACAGGAATTGGAAATAATTTCCAGACAGAGAAATATTTATATAATCCAGGTAGTAATCCGACACCCGGAGTGGAAGCGGTAAAAACAGCGGGAAGACCGGAGAATGTAATGGCAGCGGGAGAACCCATGGGGCAGGCGGGGAATACGGCAGCGGATGACAGGGCAGCCTCAGTGGATGGCACCCCATTAAAGCCGTTTATCCCGCTTAGCATGGGCAAAGCCATCTTCCCGGCAGAAGGGGCGGATGGTGAACTTTCCCCGGAAGAAATTGCAAACCCAGATGCGCATAAAAAGGCTGGGCGCAAATCCTCCCCGGAGGAATGCCAGACCTGCAAGGAACGCAAATATCAGGATGGTTCGGATGAGAATGTTTCGTTTAAGTCGGCGGCGCATATTTCCCCGGACGCGGCAGCAGCAGCGGTACGCGCGCACGAGGGGGAGCATGTTTCCAATGCTTATAAGGAGGCGGCAGAAAAAGGCGGCGAGGTAGTCAATGCCTCTGTTACAATCCATACGTCGATCTGCCCGGAGTGTGGGCGCACCTATGTTTCGGGCGGCACGACCAGCACCACCATACGCTATTCAAACGAAGAGAACAAAAATCCTTACGAGAAGGCGAAAAAAGCACAGGAAGCCATCCAAATGCGTGGAAAAAATATTGATTATGCGGCATAAAATCAGGATGTCATCTTAATTTGCCAGATTGTACAGTTGTATATGTAAAAAGTACAGTTCGCCGATTTTCTTCGGTAATCTTCCTATAATTTCTATAAATTTCAAATTTATGGGAATTATGAATGTTGTAATGTGAAACCGGCGGAGGGAGGATATTATGGGAAAATATGCAGTGATCACCGGTGCAAGTTCCGGGATTGGGGTGGAATTTGCCAGACGACTTGCAGCAAAAGGCTATGCGCTTGTGCTGGTAGCGCGGCGGGAAGACCGCCTGAAAGAGCTTGCTGTACGTCTTGGGAAAAAGACGGAGTGCGAGGTCTGCGTGGCTGACCTGACACAGCGGGCAGAATGTGAGAAGTTGTGCGGATGGCTTGCGGATAAGGATGTGGAGGTATTTATCAATAATGCAGGGTTTGGCGATTGCGGGCAATTTGTAAAAACGAACCTTGACAAAGAGCTGGATATGATCCGCCTAAATGTCGCAGCGCTTCATCTTTTGACAAAGCGCATGATAAAACGTTTTGAGGAGCGGGGTGGCGGATATTTGCTTAATGTAGCTTCCGCCGCCGGACTGCTCCCGGCAGGACCATATATGGCGACCTATTACGCGACCAAAGCCTATGTCACAAGCCTGACGCGCGCGGTTGCACAGGAGCTAAAGGAGGCGGGCAGCAGAGTTTATATTGGCTGTCTTTGCCCGGGACCGGTGGATACCGAGTTCAATGAAGTAGCGAATGTGGAATTTGCATTAAAGGGAATCCGCCCGGGGTACTGTGCGGGCTACGCCCTTGATCTGATGTTCCATAAGAGAAAAACCGTGATTGTGCCAACTTTGCTTATGAAGTTTGCGTCCGCGGGCGCGCGCTTTTTACCAGTTAAAGTTGCAGTTGCAGCAGCGGGAATACAGCAGAAACGCAAGGCGCGGCAGTAAAACCGGAAAGGGGTTGCTGCAATTTTTGGGGCATGTCTGAAAAACTGACTTCCACCATCTGTATATTTGGCTGAAAGTAGTTTTCAGACATGCTAAATCTTTTCTATTCCTTTTCTGACACTTCAAAACAGATAAAATTCTTTTTTCCGATTTTCAGTACGGTTTCCGGTGCGGTAAGAGGTGTATCAATATCTGTGGTACGTTCCCCATTCATTGCTACACCGCCCTGTTTTACCAGTCGGCGGAATTCACTTCCCGAAGGAATCAACCGGTTCGAAATCAGATATGGAACCAGTTCAAGTAAGGTTCGTTCGCCGTTGGTGCAGGTAATATGCGGCATATTTTCCGGCAGATTTCCAGCAGAAAAAACGGATAAAAAATATTCCTTTGCCTTTGCTGCCTGTTCTGCGCCATGGTAGAGTGTCGTGATATTTTCTGCTAGCAAAAGCTTGATATTGCGCGGATTTTCGCCGTTAGAAAGCCGGGCGGAAAGAGTGTTGATCTCATCCGGATGCAGATCCGTAACAAGTTCAAAATAGCGTAAAATCAGATTGTCCGGTACTTCCATTGCCTTTTTGAACATGACTTCAGGGGCTTCATCCACGCCAATGTAATTGCCAAGGCTTTTGCTCATTTTTTCCACCCCGTCAAGTCCCTCCAAAAGGGGCATAAATATCGCAATCTGTGCCTCCTGTCCCATGGACTTTTGCAGTGTGCGCCCCATCAGGATATTGAAGGTCTGATCGGTGCCGCCCAATTCAATATCTGCTTTGATCTGTACGGAATCATATGCCTGCATCAGAGGGTAGAAAAATTCATGCAGGCCGATTGGCTCCTGTCTGCGGTAGCGGTTCGAGAAATCTTCGCGCTCCAAAAGTCTTGCCACGGTCGTTTTTGCCGCCAGGCGGATCACCATTTCAAAATCAAGTTTTTCCAGCCATTCACTGTTAAAAAGAACCTGGGTTTTTTCACGGTCAAGCACTTTGAAAATCTGCTCCATATAGGTGGCGGCATTTTCCTGTACTTGTTCTTTGGAAAGCTGCTTTCTTGTTTTCGAGCGCCCTGTCGGATCCCCGATCTTTCCGGTAAAATCCCCAATAATTATAACAGCACGGTGCCCAAAGTCCTGCATTTGCCGCACTTTGCGCAACACGACCGTGTGGCCGAGATGAATGTCCGGCGCGCTGGGATCAAGCCAGAGTTTGATGGTTAGAGGCTGGCTCGTTGTTAACGAATGGCGCAGTTTTGCGGCAAGTTCGTCCTCCTGTATAATTTCCAAGGCTCCTTTTCTAATAATTTTAAGCTGATCTTTGATCCGTGCTTCCACTTCGGAAGTTGCGGTTTTACAATGGATTGTTTGTTCCATATAAATTCCTCACATTCTGCCGGTTTACACGGCGGTTTATATTTTTTTGATTTGTCGGCCTTGTTTTATGTTTTACAACATAGCCGCGAAGGTATGATATCGATTTTTTAAATAATGTGGTTGAAATCCCATGCGATTTAGATCATAGGAATGGGGAGTTTACTTGCGGATAAAATCATATATTGTAACACTGTAAACTGCCCGACATAATTTCAAAAAACAGGTGGGGAAGTAAAGTGTGCCAGTCCTTTGTAATGATAACTGGATATTTTTCATTCGCGCTCCTGCATAATCGCTGGGGCGAAGCCGCTTTAGCGGCTATATTCCTCTCTGCCCTGTGTACATAAAAAAACGCCTCCTGCAAAATGCAGAGGGCGAAAAGTTTCGCGTTACCACCTCAGTTTATTGGCTGCTCGCACAGCCAACCTCTTCAAGTACGCAGAAAATCAGTGAAAATCCCGGCCTGCTGGCCAGACCAGACCGGCCTGATCCCTGGTAATACTCTAGCGCGGTAACGGGCGCAGGAACCGTCGCAGCCTACTTGCAAACATAAAAGTCCTGTTCGGTGCGAAGCTCAAAGATGTATTCGGAATCTTCGTCTTTGCGCCTCTCATCCACCGGCTGCTTTCTGTAAAGCTTCATGATTCTTACTCTTTCTTCTCATAGCAATTAATTATGAAATTATGTTGGACACAAGTATAACGCTGCGAAAACTGTTTGTCAAGAAAAATTTTTTATCTACTCTTTGCCAATCAATCCCCTTCGCTTTCGATTAAAGGGACCGCACAAAGATGTAAAGAAAAATTTCTATGGCGCATCATGCTCACTCCTATGGAGCGATTCATCCCCTGAGGGAAACATATCGTTCGCTTTCGACCAGAGGAACCGCATAAAAGTGCGGAGAAAAATACCACAGGGAACGGTGCGCATGCCCCGCGGGGAAACATGTTCGGAGGACATGGTATAATACAGGGCGAAATATTTATCTCCGGCTCCACTTCCCAAACAACGACTTTTTATAATGGAGAAGTTCCTCTTTTGCCTCTTTACTGTCCGTGGCTTTTTTCAGGAAATCAACTGCCTTCGGAATATCCTCTGCAACGCCGAGTCCCCTGCCGTAAATATACCCGAGCATATAATTTGTATCACTGCTTGCCGGTTTTTCTTTTTCTAGGAGTTCCCTCGCCTTTACATAATCCTGTCTTGTCCCAAGACCCGCAAAATAACATTTGCCCAGCATATAAAAGCAGATGGTACTGCCGTTTTCGTAGGCATAGGAAAGAAGTTTAAAAGCCCTGTCATAATCCTGAGGGACACCGTTGCCGTGGAAATACTGGTGTCCCAGATACGCATGTGCGCGCGTCGTGCCAAAAGGAAGATCCTTCTCAAAGCACTGCGCAGCATAGGAAGCGTCCTTCTCCACGATTTTTCCTTCCAGGTAATAGTATCCAACATCACTCCATGCCCCTGGATGGCCGCCTTCCGCCGCAAGTTTGTACCAATGCAGCGCGTCCGACTTTAAGCCGAGTTTGTCTAGGTCATCCGCATAGATGGCCTGATGGAGCGGATGACCATACTCCGCGCCGATCCGCCATAAATCGAGTGCCTTTTGCGGCTGCGGCGCAATAATATCCTCGTCCCCCTGCGTATAGTAGCGGTTTAGATTGCCTGCAGAAAGATACATCCCGCCCCGGAATGCTTTCCAGAACAAATCCTCGCATTTGGAAATATTTTCCTTTAAATACGCCTTATAAGCCGCCTGGTTTGGAAACGAACTTTTGTCCTTGTTTTGGATTTCAATAAAATCCCACCAGAAATAGGAATTTGCCACTACATACTGGCAGAATGCATCCCCCGTATCCGCCAGTTCCTTGGCCTCGTCAAATGCCTCCTGCAAACTGGTAAAAGGCATTTTCTTTTTAAGGGCAGGTGTTAATTCCCCGCTTCGCAAGGCAACCAGTACGCCAAGCGCACTGCCCTGTTCTACCGATTTGTGAAGGTATTTGGTGGCAAGGTCATCATCTTCTGGGAAGCCGTGCCCAATCCACACGTACTGGCGGCCGCAGTAGCATCTGGCCAGCACGCAGGAAGCATCGCCATCCCCTGCATCGGAAGCTTTTTGCAGCAGGGCAAGCGCTTCCTTCCCCCTGCCAGCACGCTCATTGTAATAAATATCTTTAAGTGCTTGTTTTACTTCATTACTCAATGTTTTACCCATAATCATTAATTCCTTTCTGCGAAAACAATATGTAAAATCTCTTCCTGTTAAAACCTACGCATTGCCCTGGCTGAGGCGCGCATCGCCTCTTTATGTTGAAACTCCCGCTCGTATGTTTCACGTTCTAGTTCGTTTTTTGACAGAAATTTCAGGTAATCTCCATTTATTCCGCGGAACGCGCTTGGCACCCGGAAGGAAAGACAATCCGCTGCTGCCTGCAATTCCTTGGGTTTGCGGAAGGTGGTGATCGCCGCCTGGAAACGGTCATCCACCAGCACAAGCTGCAAGGTGCGGTTTGATTTTATGCCTGTCTGCGTGCGGTGCTGATGGATTTCATCCACTGTAAAAATAGCCCGGATGCGGTCAATGCGGCTTGCCGCGTCGCCGAGCACCCATTCCTGCCCGATGCAGACTGTGTCGAACCACTCCCCATTCGCCTTTAAATCATTGTCCACCATGGCAAATAATTCTTCCACCGGCGGTGCTTCTTCTGGGTGGGGAAGCTGTTTGCGGATGGACTTAGCAAGGCTGCTTTTTGCAGGGAAGAACGAATCCCTCACCGAAACAAAAGCTTCATAGATCCCGCCGATCCCTGCAAGGAGTGCACCGCCGCCCGCAATAACTAAGGTTACATAGTCCATCATTTCCCAGTCGTCCTTTGGCTGTCTGATCTCGTGAAAGAAAAGTGCTCCCAGAGCCATACTGACAAACAGAAGCAGCAGGGCAATCAAAAATTCCGGCAGACGCTTTCTGGTGCGGGAAAGGCAATATCCTTCCTCCACCCCGTGCGGGTTATTTTTTTTCTGGATTGCCATAATAATCAGTATTACCGGAATAGCAAAGAGCCGCAGGACGAGGCATAAGAGAATATAGACAACAACATTCCACGGCCAATGCAAAAAATGCGGGCTTTTTTTCTTTTCCTGTTCCATAATGATTTCCCCCCAGCGATTTCTTTTTTCCGGATAAAACACAGGAGAGGGTTAGATGCCCAAAACACTCTGATATCCGGATTTTTTCAGAACATATTTTATCACAAATTCCAACAGGTGGCAATAATTTTGTGGGGAATTTGAGGAAGTAAATTGTTAGTAAAGTGGGTTTTGTTAAAACAAGTGGAAATAAGAAGCT
>CAMWUU010000091.1 GCA_947177515.1 uncultured Lachnospiraceae bacterium | reverse complement strand
CGTTCCCAGGGGCAGTACGGTGACCGCAGGTCAGGTTCAGGAAGAACAGGCGGGACTCAAGGAGCACGTGGCGGATATAATAAGGATGGGGATAAGGATTCAGGGTATAATAATAACCGCAGCTCTTATGGGCGCGGCGGACGGGATGGCCGGGGTGGCGAGAAGAGCAGCATAAAGGTCGACCTTGCGAATGAGTTGACCAAAGAACAGCGCGCGGCTGCATTCAATGACCGCAACCGGGATAAGAACCGTGACCGGGGGCGTGACCGTGATATGGAGGATGGGACGGCAAAGAGCAAGAAGGATCCGAACCGCAAGGGTGCATTTATTAAGCCGAAGCCGCAGCAGACCGCCCAGGAGAAGGAAGATGAGATCAAGACCATTATCCTGCCGGAGGTTGTGACAATCAAGGAGCTTGCCGAGAAGATGAAACAGGCACCGGCTGCGCTGGTAAAGAAGTTGTTTCTTGAGGGCAAGATGGTTTCCATTAACCAGGAGATTACTTTTGAGGAGGCAGAGGAAATTGCGCTTGGCTTTAACTGCATTGCCGAGAAGGAAGTGAAGGTTAATGTGGTTGAGGAACTTTTGAAGGAAGCGGAAGAAGATGAGTCCCTGATGGAGAAGCGCCCGCCAGTGGTCTGTGTTATGGGGCATGTTGACCATGGAAAGACCTCCCTGCTTGATGCCATCCGTGAAACGAATGTGACGGCGAAGGAGGCGGGCGGTATCACACAGCATATCGGCGCGTACACCGTGGAGAAGAACGGGGAGAAGATTACGTTCCTCGATACGCCGGGACATGAGGCGTTCACATCAATGCGTATGCGCGGCGCGCAGTCCACGGATATCGCCATTCTTGTAGTGGCGGCGGACGACGGTGTCATGCCGCAGACCGTGGAGGCGATCAACCATGCCAAGGCAGCAGGCGTGCAGATTATTGTGGCGGTAAATAAGATCGATAAGCCGAGCGCGAATATTGAGCGTGTAAAGCAGGAATTGACAGAGCATGAACTTGTAGCCGAGGACTGGGGCGGCGAAACTATTTTTGTACCGGTTTCCGCACATACGAAGGAGGGAATTGAGCAGTTACTGGAGATGATCCTGCTGACGGCAGAGATATGTGAACTTAAGGCAAACCCGAACCGTAATGCGCGCGGTATTGTGATCGAGGCAGAGCTTGACAAAGGGCGCGGGCCTGTGGCGACTATTCTGGTACAAAAAGGGACGCTGCATGTGGGTGACTGCGTGGCGATTGGTTCCGCCTACGGCAAGGTACGCGCGATGATTGATGATAAAGGCAGGAGGGTGAAGGAGGCAACCCCTTCGACTCCGGTGGAAATCTTAGGGTTAAATGATGTCCCAGCAGCGGGTGAAATTTTTATGGCCACGAACAATGAGAAGGAAGCAAGGAATATTGCTGAGGCCTTTATTTCACAGGGCAGGGAAAAACTTCTTGCAGATACGAAGGCAAAGCTTTCCTTAGATGGGCTGTTCTCGCAGATCCAGGCGGGCAATATCAAGGAGCTGAACCTGATAGTTAAAGCAGATGTGCAGGGTTCGGTAGAGGCCGTGAAACAGAGTTTGTTAAAACTTAGCAACGAGGAAGTTGCCGTCCGCATCATCCATGGAGGTGTCGGTGCAATCAACGAGTCGGATGTTACGCTTGCGAGCGCGTCGAATGCGATTATTATAGGGTTTAATGTGCGCCCGGATAATACTGCGAAGGATATTGCAGATCGCGAGAAAGTTGATGTAAGGCTCTACCGTGTTATCTACAATGCGATTGAGGATGTAGAGGCGGCAATGAAGGGTATGCTTGACCCGACTTACGAGGAACAGGTTATCGGGCATGCGGAGGTGCGCCAGACATTCCGCGCGTCGGGACTTGGCGTGATTGCGGGTTCCTATGTGCTAGACGGAAAGATTGTCAGGGGATGTTCGGCAAGGATTACGCGCGATGGCGGGCAGATTTTTGAAGGGGCGCTCGCGTCGTTAAAGCGGTTTAAGGATGATGTGAAGGAGGTTGCCGCCGGATATGAATGTGGTCTTGTTTTTGAAAAGTTCAATGACTTGCAGGAATTTGACCAGGTTGAGTTCTATATAATGGTGGAGGTTCCAAGATAATGAGGAAAAACAGTATTAAGAACACGAGGATTAACCAGGAGGTTCAAAGGGAACTTGGCATGCTGATCTCACAGGAATTAAAAGATCCGCGTGTCAACCCGATGACTTCGGTGGTCGCGTGTGAAGTGGCACCGGATCTGAAAACGGCGAAAGTATATATCAGTGTGCTTGGCGACGAGCAGTCGCAGAAGGATACCATGGCGGGATTAAAGAGTGCGGCTCCTTTTTTGCGCAGCGAACTGGCACATAGGATCAACTTGAGGAATACGCCGGAGCTTAAGTTTATCGGGGATCAGTCGATTGAGTACGGTGTCAATATGTCAAAGCTGATTGACGATGTCAACGCGGGTCTGCGCGAGGGCTGGGAGAATGAGCCGGCGGAAACCGCGGATGTAGGGATAAGGGAGAGCGAGGAAGAATGATTAATGAAACGGAAGGCCGCCTGTTGGAGGACGCAGTGCGTTTGGCCGGTTCCATCGCCATTGCCGGGCATATCCGCCCGGATGGCGACTGCGTCGGGGCATGCCTTGGGCTGTATAATTATCTGCAGGAGAATTATAACCGTTCCTTTGATAAGGAGATTACGGTCTACATGAAGGATATCCCGGAGGCTTTCCGGTTCCTGAAAAATTCCGGAAAGCCCGTGTGGGAATTTTCACAAAAAAAACAGTATGATCTTTTTATTGTGCTTGATTGCAGCAGTGAGGATCGGCTGGGTGATGCATTTATATATTTTAAGGATGCAAAGCAGACACTCTGCTTTGACCACCATATCAGCAACAGCAAAGGTTTTGCCGGGCATACCATCCTGCACGCGGACTACAGTTCAACCAGCGAGGTACTGTTTACCTGCATGGATGAGGAAAAAATTTCCAAATCCGTTGCCGAGGCACTTTATCTTGGGATTGTCCATGATACCGGTGTGTTTAAGCATTCATGTACATCGGAGCAGACGATGTGCATCGCGGGCAGGCTTCTTTCCATGGGAGCGGATTCTACAAAGGTAATTGATGGTACCTTTTACGAAAAAAGCTATATTGAAAACCAGATTCTCGGACGTTGCCTGATGGAAAGCATGCTTGTGTTAGATGGCAGGGTTATCCTTTCATACTTAAGTTATAAGACCATGCGCCTGTACGGTGTTGTGCCGGCCAACTTAAGCGGGATTATTGACCAGCTTCGGGTGACAAAGGGGACGGAAGTGGCGGTGTTTATCTATGAAACGCAGCCGCAGTGCCTAAAGGTGAGCCTGCGTTCGAACGGGAAGGTTGATGTAAGCAAAACAGCGGTATTTTTTGGCGGCGGAGGACATCAGAAGGCGGCAGGTTACGAGGTGCATGGTTTTATGCATGATGCAATTAATAATCTCCTAGCCGGGATTGCGCACCAGCTTGACGGGCATTAGGTGGCAGTTTGATGGATGGGGGATGTGATGGACGGCATTATCAATGTATATAAAGAACAAGGTTACACTTCGTTCGATGTGGTGGCGAAGCTGCGCGGCATTTTAAAAGAGCGGCGTATCGGGCATACTGGCACGCTTGATCCGGATGCAGAAGGGGTGCTGCCCGTCTGTATCGGGTCGGCGACGAAAGCATGTGAACTGCTGCTTGACAAGGAAAAAGAGTATGAGGCGGTGCTTCTTCTCGGTATGGAAACGGACACACAGGACATATCGGGGAAGGTACTAAACAGGCAGCCTGTGATGGTTGACAGCAAGGAAGCGGTAAATGCACTTATGTCCTTTGTCGGGACTTACGCGCAGGTACCGCCGATGTATTCGGCTCTTAAGGTAAATGGCAGGAAGCTCTGTGATCTTGCCAGGCAGGGAAAGACCATAGAGCGCGCCCCGCGCCAGGTAACAATTTATTCCATCAAGGTTCTGGATTCTTCGTTTTCCTGCGGCGCAGAAGACGGGAGGGAAGAACGGGGGGATGAAGAAAAGACGATCTGTTTCCGTGTTGTTTGCAGCAAGGGAACTTATATCCGGACACTCTGTGAGGATGTGGGGAAAAAACTTGGATGTGGGGGCTGTATGAAGAGTCTTAGACGCATTCGGGTAAGCTCGTTTACGGAGGCTTGCGGGCATACGCTAGGGGAGATTGAAAAAATCTGTGCTGCGGGAAGAGTTGAGGAAATCCTGATGCCGGTTGACCGGCTCTTTTTGAGTTACCCGGCGCTTTATATGCGTGCGGGGGCGGATGCAAGTCTTTATAATGGGAACAAGCTGCGGGAAGGGGAAGTTGTTTTGGAGGAAGCATTTGCGGGGGAAACCGGCTCTCGAAAAGACGGTTGGTTCCGTGTCTATGACAGTAAAGGGCATTTTTGGGCGCGCTCTCGCTATGACTTGGGGGAAGGGTGTTTCCGCAATGTAAAAATGTTTGTGCCGGGGACAAAAAGGGTGTAGTAGAATACGGATGGGGAGTATTTTTCGACAGATACATGGAGAATGAAATGGACAGTATTCGTACAGAGGATTTTTCCTTACAAAACACCTGTGTTACAATTGGGAAATTTGACGGGGTGCATCTGGGTCACCGCCTGTTACTGGAAAAAATTAACAGAAAAAAACAGGAAACAGGGGGGAAAAGCGTGGTTTTTACTTTCGATTTCCATCCGGGAATGTTTTTTGGCGGGAACGGGAAACTGATTTACACAGAGCAGGAAAAGGAGGCCATCCTTTCCGCGTGCGGGGTGGATGTGCTGGTTGCCTATCCTTTTACCGAAAAGACCAGCGAGATGGAAGCGGAGGATTTTATCCGGGAGATTTTATGCAGGCAGCTTGGGGCTTCTTTTCTTGCGGTTGGCGAGGATAACCGTTTCGGACATAACCGCCGCGGGGATGCGGCGATGCTTGCCCGCTATGGAAAAAAACTTGGCTATGGGCTGTGTGTGTGCAAAAAAGTGGAGTTTAAAGGAGAGTCCATTAGTTCGACCCGGATCCGTCAGTCCATCCTTTCGGGGGATATGGAGGCGGCAGCGGGGATGCTGGGTGCCTGTTATCATGTAGCGGGTGTGGTAAAACATGGAAAAAGCCTTGGGAAAACTTTAGGTTTCCCGACACTTAACCTGGTTCCGCCTCCGGAAAAACTGCTTCCGCCCAATGGGGTTTATATGACTAAGCCCACCTTGCCCGAGGGAGTTTTTAATGGAGTGACGAATGTCGGCGTGCGCCCAAGTGTGGGGATACAGTCCGAACCATGGGTGGAAACCAGTCTTCTTGGCTATACCGCAAACTGTTACGGTAAAACCGCAAAAACCGAATTCCTGCATTTTTGCCGTCCGGAACAAAAGTTTGGGAGCATTGAAAAACTTTGTGCGCAGATTGCACAGGATCTAAAAGAATGCCGCGCTTATTTTGGGTGTGGTTAAGAGGGAGGAGGGGATGGAAGATAAGTCAGCGAAAATTAAGGTGAAATTAATGAATTCCCCTCTTTACAGCGGGCGCAGGATATGTTATACTATCCGTCGCAGTGCAGCCGATACCAGGAGTGCGGACTCTCCGACCGCTCCCTTAGTATCCGGCGATTTATTAAAACAGGAGGATTTTACAATGATTAGCAAGGAAAAGAAAGCAGAGATTATCGCAACCTATGGAAGGAAGGAAGGGGACACAGGTTCACCTGAGGTTCAGATTGCCCTCCTTACCGAGAGGATTAACGAACTCAACGAACATCTTTCAAACAATCACAAGGATCATCATTCCAGACGCGGTCTGCTTAAGATGGTTGGACAGAGAAGGGGACTTCTTTCCTATTTAAAGAAGAACGACTTAGAGTCCTACCGTGACTTAATTAGCCGCCTTGGTTTGAGAAAGTAAACAAAGACGGGAATTATGGCAGTTAAGCAGACGCTTGGCTGCCATGATTTTTTTTAAAGAGCGAGGGTTTTGATAATGTCCTAAAAGGGGATATGGAACTTTTTTGCAGTACGGCGCGACCGGAAGGGGGAGGATTTTTATGGCATGCGCAGATGCAGAATTTCTGATTGGTTTAAGGATAAAAGAAATACAGGAGGATCAAGTGGCTCTGTGCTGGGATGCATATCCTAGTGAGGGAGTAAAATACCGTTTATACTGGTCGGACAGGGATACACCTAACATGCAGTACCGGTGTATTTATTATGGGGAGGAAACACAGTTTTGTTATCGGCGGTCAACACATATTCCGCATTATTTCTATCTTGTGGCTGTCCTAGCACAGGAGCGGGAAATATTTTGCGGGAAGATAAAGACACCGGTGCAGCGCGTGTTCCATGAACAGCTCGAATGCCTAAACCGTGGGCTTGTAGCTATGCGTACTAAGAAAGGGATATTTTTATCCTGGCGGCTGATGAAAATGGAAGTGGATGGATATACAAAAACAGGACTTTCCGGGACGGATTTTGAGGTTATAAAAAATGGCAAAGTAATTGCCTGTGTGTGTGACAGTACGAATTACCTTGATGTGGATGGGACAATGGAGGATCTGTACGAGGTGCGGGCAGCAGGTGCAGAGAAGAAAATAGCAGGGGAGCGGGAAGAAGGGGTGAGGGCTTTTCCATCCGGGAAGAATTATTATGATATTCCGATCTGCCGTCCTGACAGCCAAACCACCCCGTCCGGGGAAGTCTTTTCCTATCATGCGAACGATATGAGTGTAGGGGATGTGGACGGGGATGGGGATTACGAATATATTGTAAAATGGGATCCGGACAATTCTAAAGATGTGTCGCAAATGGGATATACGGGACACTGTATCTTGGATTGTTATAAATTTGACGGAAGGCTGCTCTTTAGAATTGATTTAGGACCTAATATCCGTGCGGGTGCCCATTACACGCAATTTATGGTTTTTGATTTTGATGGGGACGGGAAGGCGGAGATTTCCATAAAAACTGCGCCGGGAACTAGGGTTTTGCGACCGGTGGGGAAAGAGGAAAAAGTATCTGATGCGGATGGAACATGCGGGGAGGGATTGGAAGAATTTATAAATGGGCAGAGAATGCGCTGGCATTATATTACACTGCCGCCGCAGGCTGTGGCTAAAGGTGTTTCCCATGCGGACAACTATGTATGCAGTAAAGAAGACTATCGGGAGCACTTAGTTTCGATGTTTATGAATTGGAAAAATATGGAAGAAGTGCGCCGGGGGGAGTGGCCGGGGACACTCGAGGAATGTTTTGGTATTCCGCCGACAAAGGAGTACCCTTTAACACGTGAGGATGCTTTGTGGATGGCGGATTATTTTATCAGGGAGTACGCGCCTTCCCGCAGCGGGAAAAACCGTCTGTGGGATTTTTGTGGTTTTGTGTACCGCGGACCGGAGTTCCTGACAATGTTTTACGGCGACGGGAAGGAGGCGGAAACCATTGACTTCCCGTTCCCGCGCGTGGATGATGGGCTGCGCTGGGGGGATTATGCGATGGAGCGCATTGAGCCGTGCAACCGCGTGGATCGTTTTTTATCCGGTGTGGCTTACCTAGACGGGGAACACCCATCCTTAATTGTGTGCCGGGGATATTATACGAGAACCTGTATTGCAGCCTATGATTTTAGCCAGGGGCGGCACAGGGAGCGGTTTCTTGTGGATTCAGGATTTGTGCCGATGGAAAATCCTTTTTGCGCCCATCCGCACACGGGGAAAGGGAGCGACCCGGTGTACGGTGCGCTTGCGGGGCAGGGCAACCATAGCTTGTCCACAGCGGATATTGACGGGGACGGCTTTCAGGAGATTATCTATGGCGCGGCGGTGATTGACCATGACGGGAGCCTGAAATATTCTTCTTATGGGAGGCTTAAAGATGGCAGGGAGGCGAAACTGGGGCATGGGGATGCCATCCATGTGGCAAAGATTGACCCAGATCGCCCCGGGTATGAGATTTTCCATGTTTTTGAAGGAGGAGAGGAAGCACCATATGGCTATGCGCTCTGTGATGCCGAAACCGGTGAGGTTCTCTGGGGGGAATATGTCCCCCGCGACCTTGGGCGCTGTATGGTAGGCCACTTTATGCCGGATGTGCGCGGGATGCAGTGTTTTGTAAATAAAGTGTTTGATTGCAAGGGAAGAGAACTTTCCATTGAAGCACCGGGAACAAACCAGTCCGTGCGTTTTGCTGCCGACCTTTCGACACAGTTTATTGATGGAGCCGACTATGTGGATGGGAAGCATATGGGGATTGTAAATGACCCCGTTCGTGGTGTGGTGTTAGAGCCGGAGGATGTGTGTACCAATAACGGCACAAAGGGAAATCCCTGTCTGGTAGCGGATATCCTGGGGGATTTCAGGGAGGAAATTTTGTATCGCCGCGCGGATGATAACGCGATCCGGGTTTATTTTGCAGACGAGGTGACAAAGCACAAGCTTTTTACCCTGATGCATGACACCATGTACCGCACTGGGGTTGCGTGGCAGAATAATTGTTATAACCAGCCATGTTATACGAAGTTTTATTTGGCTTCGGATATGGAGTGGGAGATGGTGTTTTAGGGAAAAATACAATATGCTCCCTTCTAAGCAAAATAATAAAGGCTTGTTGCTTAGAAGGGAGCATATTAATTATTTTTTAACGGAAATTTTTTACATTTTCAAGTTGTTCTGCAATCCGGATTATTCCGCACCGTCCGTGTTATCCTCATTATCCCCGTCCGTTTCATCCGCACCGGAAGTTTCGTCCCCTCTGTTAGTTCCCTCTTCCCCGGAATCGCCATTTTCTCCGTCTGTATTATCCGCTGTTTCCAGGGCTTTTAGATTCAGATGGTCTTTCGGGTCGCTTAGCGTATAGTTCTCAATCAGTCCGTTCAGATAGGTGCGCGCTTTTTCGGACGAGATGATGCTTGAGATATCGTCGTCTACGGTATCCGGTTTTTCCCTCAGGTTGAAAAGTACAATATGATATGCCGAATCATCCTCGATGGCTGTGATTTCATTTTCTTTGCGGGTTTCATCAAAAAGCCAGTCGCGGTAGGAGGAATGCATGTTTGCATAGGTGGAACTCTGGTAGGCGGAAGCATCCTCTGCCTCGTATTTTTCCGACTGTTCTGCTGTTGCATATGCCCTGCACAAAGTAAGGAAGTCTTCACCGGCCTGGTAGCGTGTGATGAATTCGTCCGCCTTAACTTTTGCAGCAGCCATGGCCTCCTGTTTCTGCTCATCGGTTGCATCCTCCGGGATGTCCGCCTGAAGGTCGAATAGGGAGAAGTGGATATTGTCATAGTCGCGCTTGTTTTCATCATAGCGCTCGTTAATTTCCGACGGAGTAGGTTTATTATCTTCCAGAATATGGGAATAATATGCCTGCGCCGTTAAAAAGTTGGTTACGCAGTCTTTGAGGGAGGACTTTGTTGCGTAGGAGCCGAACATATTTTTTAAATAGGTCTTTAAAGAAACACCCTGCGTAGTGGACGCCTCGGTCATGTCCGTGTAAAAGCTGTTGTAATCCTCATCCACATCATAGGTAAAACCCGTCTTTTTTGCATCATCACAAAGAGCAAGGTACTGGCGGATATTTGTGGCAGTCATCTGGTCAAAATACTGCTGCCATGTCGTTGTATCGTCAAAATACTGGGAATCAAAACTCTTGGTGGTATCAAGTCCCATATAAGGCAGGATATAGGAATACTGGGCAAGGTAGGAGTTCACGCTGTAGCCGTAATAGAAATCATAATCAATTTTTGAGAGGGAATGGTCGCCGATACGGATATATTCCCCTTTTGCGCTGATACGCTTTGTGAGCGGAACGGCAACAGCGACAATAATAATCAGTACAAGCACAGCGATGGCCGTGACCCGGGTAATCAGGCGCTGGCGCTTATCGCGTGCCTCAGCTTCTTTCCTGGCCTGCATTTTCAGGTCATATTTTGTCATTTTCTTTTCGGCAGTCCCATTTGCCGGTGTCTGGTTCTTCTGGTTTCCCATTTTATTTCCTCCATTTCTTTATAGTTTTTCAGTCTGTGTTTCTTTCCATGCTATCTTACACGATTTTATTGGAATGATAAAGGCATTTCACAAATAATTCACGAATTTTTGCATGGAAAGAAACGGCTAAACTGGAAAACTGGTTTGAGCCGCTTTTTTTAGCGGCGATACGAACAACAAGCGAAGGGTTTGCGAGTCGGTCGTAAAGATAAACTAAAATTTTCATTTGCACAGTATACCATATTTTGGATGCGGTGCATAGGGGGAAATGTTTAAGAATTTAACAAGTTTTTTCCACCTTTACATAATCCTTTCAAATTGCTATAATAATGCGGCGGGCGGAAAATAAATGGGCGGCCTTAGGGAGTAAGGATAGAACCGGCAGGCCGCAGGGAAAGGATGTTGGTTCCATGGCAAAATTATTAGTATTTGGTGTGCAAGCAGAGGAGCTTGCAAAAATAAAGAAGGCGGCGGGCAGTATGAAACTGCGCACCGAAGTGGTTCCGGGGATTTTATACCGGCAGGAAATCAGGGTGCTTTGCGAAGCGAAAATGGAGAGCCTGGCAGAGTCCGTGCAGCTTGGCGCACAGGAAGGCATTTATACGGGTGAGCCGATATAAGAAAGCATGCTTTTAATGTGCGGGCTAACAGAAAAACCGCG
>CAMWUU010000090.1 GCA_947177515.1 uncultured Lachnospiraceae bacterium | reverse complement strand
CTCCACGATTTTTTTCGATTGTAAAACAGAGGACTTTCTGATAATATAGTAGAGTAATTATATAGTTTTTTGCATAGAATGAACCAATTCAAGAAATGAGGCCAACGTATGAACCAATCAATCAAAAAGCGGTTTTTCCCGCTCTTACTCTCCCTCTTCATGCTCCTTACCTGCGCCTGCGGCGCAAAAGAGCCAGAAGAACCAACCACACCGGATGCTTCCTTCGGGGAATATGTTACAGAACTTTACCGAAACGAAGTCGCATCGGATACCCTGACACTTCACTACAGCCTTGCACACCCGGAAAACTACGGTGTGACAATGGAAGAAGTCACATATGGAAATTATTCCCAAAAGGAAACAACAAACAGTATCCCGGAAATTGAAGCATACCGTGAAAAACTGCTCACCTTCCAATATGACACGCTTTGTGCACAGGATCAGGTGCTCTACGACTGTATCCTGTTCACAATTGATGCCAACCTTGCATTAAGTAAGTTTGAGTATTACGCTGAACCCCTCGGCCCGACTACTGGATTGCAGGCACAGCTTCCGGTACTGCTTGCAGAATATCATTTCTATTCAAAAGAAGATATTGAAACCTACCTAAAACTTCTGTCCTGCACCAAGGAATATTTCAGCCAGATCGCGCAGTATGAACGTGAGAAATCAGCCGCTGGAACCTTTATGAGCCAGTCCGTTGCCGAAGAGATTATCTCCCAGTGCAAAGATTATATCAAAAACCCGGAAGAAAATCTTTTAATCGAGCATTTTAACAATACAGTAGAAAATTTCGACGGTCTGAGCCAGGACGAAATTATTCTATATAAGGAGCAAAACCGCGATGCGGTATTAAACAGCGTAATCCCTGCCTACGAGCTGCTGATTGACACGCTGACCGAGCTAAAAGGGACGGCGCTTTATGAGGGAGGAGTCTGCTCCCTGCCGGACGGGGCGGAATACTTTGAGGCGCTGGTGCACTACCAGACCGGTTCCTCCATGACCATAAAACAGATGCAAAAACGCCTTTTAACCGCGGTGCAGAGTTCCCTTGTATCCATGAGTGCGGCACAGTTTTCCGACCCGGAACTCTTTAACCGCTACAGTGCACTTACCTACCCGGAAACTGACCCGGCAAAGGGGCTGGAATTTTTAAAAAATGCGATCAAGGCGGATTTTCCTGCTCTGGATGAAGTGGATTATTCCGTGAAATATGTCCATAAATCCCTGCAGGAGTACCTAAGCCCCGCCATGTACTTAGTCCCGCCGTTCGACGACCGCAATAACAATAATATTTATATCAACCGGAACCCGGACTATGACACAAATGATATTTTCACAACCCTTGCACACGAAGGTTACCCCGGCCACCTCTACCAGAATGTCTATTATCTTGGCACCAACCCACAGCCGCTGCAGCAGCTCTTGCGCACAAGTGGCTACACGGAAGGCTGGGGAACCTATGCAGAGTTGTATGGCTATGTACTCGCCGGTTTTGACGAGGCGCTTGCAAAATTCTGCCAGGATAATATGACAGCCATCCTCTCCCTGTACGGCCTGACCGAAATCGGTGTCCACTATACCGGCTGGGATGAACGAACCACCGCCAATTTCTGGGGTGATTATGGCATCGACGAAAAAACCGCAAAGGAAATCTACCAAGCTGTCCTGGCAGAACCTTGCTCGTACCTTCCTTATTGTATTGGTTACCTGGAATTTATGGACTTGAAAGAACAGGCACAGGAAGAACTTGGAAAAAACTTTACTCCACTTGCCTTCCACACCTTCCTGCTTGAACTTGGTCCCGCGCCATTTGCCACGGTCAAAACCCAAATGGAGCGGTGGATCAAAACGCAGAAATAAATATACAAAAAACTTCTACACCCCGACCATCCTGTTTTCTGAAAAACGGTCAGGGTGCAGGAGTTATCCGTTCATGACAACAATATGACACAAAAAACTGGTTGAAATATACAGTTTTTTTTGTTATACTCCAAAAATACCGGGTATAATACACCAAAGCACCTGAAAAAACGAAAGGATTGCTTTTATTGCCATGACATACAATTCATTACAATTTTTTCCATTTTTCGCCATATTCCTGCTTCTATACCTCCTGATGCCACGCGTGCGGTTGCGCCAGATTGTGATACTGGCCGGGAATCTCATTTTCTACGTACTTGCCGCCGGCACCGATATGCTCGTCATACTGATAGGTACATCACTTATCGTATATGCCGCCGGGCGTGCCATCGGCCACATTTACTCCGGCTATGAGGCAGAAAAAGAAGGATTGTCCCCAAAAGAAGCCGCATCACTTTTTTCCGGCTATAAAAAACGGGCAAAGAAATACCTGCTGGCCGCTTTTTTCCTGATCCTTGGTTTCCTCCTCTACACAAAAATCGGAAAATTATTCGATTTTAAGGAAACAGCAAAAATTTCGGGGCTGCTTCATGGTGGTACCATCCTTGTGCCGCTTGGGCTGTCCTACTACACATTCTCAAGCATCGGCTATCTTCTTGATATTTATTGGAAAAAGGCAAAATGCGAACACGACTATTTCAAACTGTTGGTCTGTATGACCTATTTTCCCCATATTGTCCAAGGACCGATCGGGCGCTATGACAAGCTGCTAAAGCAGTTTGGGGCGCTGCCCGGATTCTCTTACGAGCGCGTCTGCTTTGGGCTTTCGCGTATGCTCTGGGGCTTTATCAAAAAAATGGTCATAGCAGATCGTATCGCCCTTTACACTGGCGCAGTCTTTTCCTCCCCGGATGAATTTGCCGGGTTTGAAATCTTTTTGGCCGTCATGCTATGTGCCATGGAACTGTATGCGGATTTCTCCGGCTGCATGGACATTGTAATTGGGGCAGCAAAAACAATGGGAATTACTTTGGATGAAAACTTTAGGCAGCCATTCTTTTCAAAAAACGCCGCGGAGTTCTGGCGGCGCTGGCATATCACGCTTGGCGCATGGTTTAAGGATTATATCTATATGCCCTTGGCCATGAGTCCGCGCTTTATGAAAACCTGTGTCAGTTTCCGGAAAAAACACGGAAACCGCGCAGGGCAGATATTCTCCTCTGCCATCCCGCTCGCCATTGTCTGGCTGTTAACAGGACTATGGCATGGTACCGGCATGGACTATGTTGTCTGGGGTATTTACTGGGGAACGGTAATTATTCTTGGCACCGTCCTAGCGCCAGAGTTTAAAAAACTAACCACAAAGCTTTCCATTGATACGGAAAGTTTCGGCTTCCGGCTTTTCCAGATGACGCGCACTTATTTGTTGTTCGTTATCGGGCGCATGTTTACTGTAACAGGTTCCTTAGAGGGCTTTGGAAAACTCGTCTTTGGACTTTTCAGGGAACACCGTTTCTGGACGGTCTTTGACGGCAGTCTTTACCAGCATGGCCTTGACTACAAAAATTTCTGCGTAGCGGTAATTGGTATCCTTGCCATCTGGATATCGGACATGCTTGGCGCACGGATGCACATCCGGGAAACGCTTTCTAAACAGCCCCTTGTACTGCGCTGGCTGGTCTACTATGGCGGAATTGTGGTTCTGCTGATTTTCGGCATGTATGGCGAATCCTTTGATGCGAGCAATTTTGTATATGGTGGATTCTAATCTGCGACAGACTGGATCAAAACGGATTGGGCAGTTTTTCCACAATCGTTTCAAACAGTCCCGGCAACTGTTTATAATGGATTTCCATTGTACAATTTTACCAAAGTTCTAAACCGGGTGGCAGTGAATTCACGCCTCCCCCGCATTCAAAAAGAGTCCAAAAAAGAAAAGGAGTGTAATGATTATGAGAAACAGAGTAAAACAGGTACTTGCAGACAATTATCCGGAAATCGACTTTGAAGCTTCTACTGAACTGGTAGATGATGGGATCCTCGATTCCCTTACAATGGTGGGGATTATCTCCGCGCTCTCCATGGAATTCGGCATTGTACTCCCATATGAGGACATCCTGCCGGAAAACTTCAACTCCATCGACGCAATGGTGGAACTGCTTGAAAAATATATCTGATAGCAGGAGGCATTATGTTTGATACTTTAATCCGCCGTATTTTCGAACTTTCGGCCTCACAGCCGGACAAAACCGCGGTCGCATTCAAAAAGGAAACACTCACCTACCAAAAGCTTGCGCAAAAAATCCGCGCCATCGGCACAAACCTTGCCCATATGGGCATAAAGCGGGGGGATCGTGTACTTTTTACCGCCCTCTCAAAACCTGAGATGGCCGCCACCTACTTAGGCATCCAGTACTGCGGCGCGGTCGCTGTCTTTATGGACAAGAATGGCACCCCGGAAAATTCTGCGGCAGTATATGAAGATGCACAAGCGGTTCTCTTCCTTACAGACAAACCAATGAAAGGCCTTGAGAACCGCATCCGCCTTTTTTCGCTTAAACAGCTCTACGCCACAGAAGCACCCGGGGAAATTCTGGAATATATTATGCCGGATGAAAACGATATGGCAGAACTTTTATTTACTACCGGAACAACTGGCAAGCCAAAGGGGGTTATCCTCTCTTATAAATCCGTTTACCATATCCTTTCCAACACCATAGAAGGAACTGGCATATTGGAAGAGGAACGCATGCTGCTGCCATTACCGCTCAACCATTCTTTTGCGCTGCGCGTACTGCGTGCCACGCTCTATATTGGTGCGACTGCCGTTCTCCAAAATGGCTTTGCCTTTGCAAGGGAAATTGAGCAAAACCAGGAAGCCTTTGACTGCACTGCCCTCGCAGCGGTTCCTGCCTCCATGGAGATTTTGCGCTCCCAGATGCAGGATGCATTCCCCCGCATTCTTGGAAAATTCCGGTATATTGAAATCGGGGCCGGTTCTCTTACCATCGAGCAGAAAAAGCGCCTAACCGACCAGCTTTTGGATACTAGGCTCCTCAATACCTGGGGTTCGTCCGAGTCAGGCGGTGCACTGTTCCTCGATGTGAATAACGCCGTGAAAAATGGTCCGCGTGTTGGCGCGGTTGGAAAGCCCCTCCCGCAGGTGAAGGTCCGCGTACTTGATGAAAACGGCATCCCAATGAACAAAAGCGATGCCGACCACCCGGGACGCATGGCATTAAAAGGCGATATGGTCATGGCGGGCTACTGGCACCGCGACGAACTGACCGCCCAAACCTTAAAGGATGGCTGGCTTATCACAAGCGATATGGTCTACACCGACGCAGATGGTTACGTCTATATGCTTGGACGTGCGGACGATATTATCAATGTTGGCGGGGAAAAAGTTTCCCCGGTAGAATTGGAAAATATTGCCAGCGAGTACCCTCCCATCCGGGAGTGTGCCTGTATCGGCGTAAATGACCCAAATGGGGTGCTTGGCCAGGTTCCGGTGCTTTTTGTCGTGACACAGGATATCTTAGCACCCGATAAAGAGAATTCCGCCGACAACGGACTTAAACTGCCGGAAAAGTTTTCCGAGGCTGGCATCCAGACTTTCTTTGCTTCCCGTATGGAGCGTTATAAACTGCCACAGCACTATGTTACACTTACGGAACTTCCGCGCAACCGGATGGGAAAGATTGACCGCAAAAAACTGCGTGAAATCTGGGAAAACCAGGGGGAAAAAGACCTGATGAACCCGGTTCTCTCCGCAATCTTAGCACGCCGCAGCATCCGCAAATTTACGGACAAACCGGTTCCGCGCAAGCTTCTTGACATGCTCCTAATGGCTGCATACCATGCCCCGAGCGGACATAATATGCAAACCTGGCGCTTTAGTGTACTGCAGAACGCAGAAAAGATTGCACAGTTAAAAGCAGCCATCACGGAAGTTGCAAAGAAAAAAAAGGTCAGTTTCTACGGATTTGAACAGCCGCCGTGCCTGATTTTAATTTCCAATGATGTCCGCAATGCCGACGGCTGCCAGGACGCTTCCTGTGCCGCCCAGAATATCTTTCTTGCCGCGCATTCCTACGGGCTTGGCTCTGTCTGGCTCAATGCCCTGATGACCCTGTGCGACGAGCCGGAAATCCGTTTACTCCTCACCTCCTATGGCATCCCGCAAAACCACAGGGTATGGTGCATGGCCGCCGTAGGATACCCAGCAGCGCCGGGCGTAACCCTAGCAAAGAAAAAGGACGTGGTATTCTATGTGGACTAAAGAAATGCGCAAAAAACTGGGGAAAGCCGCAAACGCCATTATCTTTACCGCAGGCCTTATCTACATCTTCCTCTCCCTCACAAGGCTGATGCAGTACAAAGCCGCCGTTACACGCATGGAACCGTTTTTTGAAACAGAAGAACCCATCGACGTTATGCTGTTTGGCACAAGCCATGTAACGGATGGCATACTTCCGTTGGAACTATGGGGGAACTATGGCATTTCTTCCTATAATTTTGGCAACAATGCCGCCCGCATCCCACTGACCTACTGGAAAATAGAAAACGTTTTCGATTATCAGGTTCCAAGACTGGTCGTTGTGGACTGCTCCTATCTCTCAAGCAATAATAAAACCAGTACCGTCCTGCAGCAGTCCCACAATGTCTTAGATTCCTTCCCCCTCACAAAAACCAAACGGGCGGCCATTGAGGATCTAATGGATAGTGAGGAGGATAACAAGCTGGAGTTTTTCTGGCCTTTCAGTATCTACCACAACCGCTGGGACGAACTAACCAAAAAAGATTTCATCGTGGATTATAATAACGAACTTGGTGCGGAGCCAAAATACCTAGTTGCCACCCCCGCAAATTATCAAAAAATCGGGGCGGACGAAAAACTACAAACAGAAACCATTGCGATGGAATATATCGGGAAGCTGATCTCTTCCTGCCGGGAACGCGGCGTTGAAGTCCTCTTAACCTATCTTCCCTGCCCTGCGAATTCCACACGGCAGAAGGAAGCCAATACCGCATACGACCTTGCCGAACGGTACGGTGTAAACTATATCAATTTCCTTGACCTGCCGGATGTAGTGAATTTTATGACGGACTGCAACGATGCCGATTCCCACCTGAATGCATCCGGAGCAAAAAAAGTGACTGACTATCTCGGCACATATATCGGGGAACATTACAACATACCCGACCGCAGGACGCAAGCAGCCTTTGACTTCCTAAATGAGGCTTACACCGCCTATCTTGTGCGCAAAATGCAGGCATTCGGCTCCCAGAAGCTTTTGTCCTCCTACTTGATGCTTTTGGCGGACCAGGATATAACAAGCCAGGTATATGTGCGGGAAGATTCCGCGATCCTGCGCGATGAACGTATGCTGGCACTTCTTGAAAATATAAGACAGTATGGCGCAGACAGCGAAGTCAAAATCCTGTCCGCAGAAGAATTTGCCGCCTGCAATATGGAAAGCCCCTCTGCGGACATAAGGCTTGAAGTATTTGGGGCGGATTCCAAAGAACTGGCCGACTTAACCTGGTTTACAGTTACCAGCGAACAACCCCTGACCATAAAACGTGCAAAATAACACAAAAGCCCGCAGGCGAACCTTCTCCTGCGGGCTTTATAAGTTTTTTATAACTTTCCTTATTGACATTTACAAGCCGGATAATTATACTTTATATGTGAGAAACTTGGAATTTGTGCAGGATTTTCCGGGCTTATCTCCGGTTATACAAAATTTCCCAAGTAAGGGACTTTTATATTTTGTAACCGCCCCGGATTCCCCACAATCCGACAAAGGAATATAGAACAAGGAGGATTTGATTATGTCTACAAAGGCTTATTACAAGCAGAGCGAGATCGGTGCCGGCAAGGTCGGCTTTTCGAAGACCCGCTCCATCATCGAGGCAGCTTTCTACGGCAACAATGTCGTAAAAGTTAACACCTTGAAGGAAGCTTACGATCTGGCTAAGAACTCCCCGGGAACGGTTGTTACCGATATGCCGGTACTGCGCGGCGAGGAGTTCGGTCTTGAGAAAGATGCAAAAGTTCTTCTTTTCAATGACGGTGCCGTTACCGGACGTTACGCAGCAGCGCGCCGCATCAAGGGCGAGCCTGGCGTTGACGACACAAAGCTTGACAAGGTTGTTATGGATGCTGTATACGAAACCCGCTGGAAGACAATGTATCATGCGGAGTGCTTTGTCGGCCTTGATCCTGAATTTATGGTAAAAGCCCACCTTCTTATTCCGGAAGGCGAGGAAAATCTTCTTTACAACTGGATGATCAACTTCCAGTATATGTCCGATGAGTATGTAAAGATGTACAAGACATCAAAGCCTGTGGGCGATGGTAAGGAGCCGGATATCTATATCTTCTCCGATCCGCAGTGGATTCCTGGCAACCGTCCGGATGTGGACTACAGTTGTCTGTCCGACCCGCTTACACTCTGCTATTTCGATACGAACCAGAACTGCGCTGCCATCCTCGGTATGAGGTATTTCGGTGAGCACAAGAAGGGGACGCTCACAATGGCATGGGCAATCGCAAACCGCAACGGTTACGCATCCTGCCACGGCGGCCAGAAAGAATACTCGCTCCCGGACGGCAAGAAATTCGTTGCTTCCGTATACGGTCTTTCCGGTTCCGGCAAGTCCACACTGACCCACGCAAAGCATAATGGCAAGTACGATGCAAACGGTGGCATCAAGGTTCTGCATGACGACGCGTTCATCATCAACTCCGATACCTGCGCATCCATCGCACTTGAGCCGACCTATTTCGATAAGACGGCGGACTACCCGACCGGCTGCCCGGACAATGCTTACCTGCTCTCCGCACAGAACTGCTCCTGCACAATGGACGAGGACGGCAAGATTCAGCTTGTAACCGAGGATATCCGTAACGGCAATGGCCGCGCAATCAAGTCCAAGCTTTGGTCGCCGAACCGCGTGGACAAGATTGACGCACCAGTAAATGCTATTTTCTGGATTATGAAAGACCCAACCATCCCTCCGGTAGTAAAACTGAAGGGTTCTGCGCTTGCTTCCGTTATGGGCGCTACACTCGCAACAAAGACTTCGACCGCAGAGCGCGTTGCCGCAGGCACCGACTTAAATGCAATCCGCATCGTGCCTTACGCAAACCCATTCCGCACCTACCCGCTTGTAAACGACTACGAGAAGTTCAAGAAGCTTGTTGAGGAGAAGAATGTTGCATGCTATATCGTTAACACCGGCGATTTCATGGGACAGAAGGTAAAACCTGCAGATACCCTTGGCATTCTTGAAACAATCGTAGAAGGAAGGGCAACCTTCGAAAAGTGGGGTCCGTTCGAAGATATCGAGATCATGAATAACTGGGATGGCAAGACCTCTGACAACTTTACCCCGAACCTTGATGACGCGGACTACAAGGCACAGCTTAAGGCTGCAATGCAGACCCGTGTAAAGGCAGTTGAGGATTTCGCGACTAAGAAGGAAGGCTATGACAAGCTTCCGGATGAAGCGCTTGCTGCATTGAAGAAGCTGGTGGATGAACTGAACTAATTCCTTAAAACAGGAATATAAAAATTCAAACATCAAAGATAGGCTTTTAGGTATTAAAAAACAAAAAAGAATGCAAAAGGTAAAAATGCCTTTTGCATTCTTTTTGCAATAAAACACCGATCCGTTTTATCATCCAGTCCAAATCCATGTCCCATCGAAATAAGATTCCATTATTTATATATATTTTTATACTTGTCTTCTACCCCAAACTGTCGAAGCACCGCCCCTAAAATTTCCCGATTCTTCGGATTTCTGATATCGCTCCTTGCATATCCTGCATCCATCTCCCAGTATGGCATATTCGACCCTGCCGCAATACACTTTAAAAGCATTGTCTTATTTATCTCCAAATCAAATCCTATCCCATTATTCCTCGAAATCCCAGGTACCACCTTATTTCCCTCAAGTGGTAATTCACGGTAAGCCGAACCAATTTGCAGTATAATCCTGTCCGCCTTGGAATCGATACTCTGCCCGTACATTACCGGATATTCCTCCTCTTCTTCCCTGATTGGAAGATTGCCCACAATCTCATAATCCCCGTAATAAAACCGATTGTCCATTATATACTGCGAAGGACATGCTGAATACGTTTCCAATACCTCTGGTGGAACACACGGGTCAGTTGTTACAATATGGTAAACTTTTACAATTAAGGGCTTCCCCATCAAAATCTCCCAGTCCTTCTCCCCTAGCTTACGCCTCTTTGTCACATCAAGCAAAATCCTCCCATATCCATAATGGGTGCGGTCAAACGCGAACCGGAAAAAATCTCCCTCCCCATACTTGCAGTGCTTTCTTGCCTCATTCGCAAATTCCTTCACCTTTGCCATCTGCGCATCATCCGTTTCCGCTACCCACCGTTTCAAAAAATCCCCCAGCTCTTCCTCCGACATAGGGGCAAGCCCCGCCATATACGAAGAATAAAGTGTTCGCTGATTCGTCCGGTTACCAACCACTAAATTCCCCCCAAAAAGGAAATATGACCCCTCGCCCCCCATCCTTTGCAGGTTTGCGAACGTGAATTTTTTCTCCTTTCCCCTTTTTGTCTTTGGAAGGAGTTTGGTTCGATCGGGGGAAGCCTTCACCCAGTAAGTATTCTCCTCAATATGTCCTTTTCGGTCAATAATCCATTTCCGGATGATATCCCCGTTAAAATACAGGATATTCCCCTCCCCCATATCCACACGCTTCCAATAAGGCTCTATTTCAAGAAGTCCAAGACAGCGGCGTTGTTCATTGGTCAATTCCATAAGAAATCTCTCCTCCCAAAAAATTAAATGAAATAAACA